>JAQUUV010000133.1 GCA_028693695.1 Syntrophomonas sp. | reverse complement strand
TTAGCTTGACACTAGGCATCACAAAAAAATACACTTAGTTTAGTCTAGCATTGTGCTAAAAATTTTTTGAGAGTGGGAGAGGAGAAATTGTATGGTCAGTATTATTGTCAACGGCATCAGCGCATCGGTTCCAGATGGTTCTACCGTAATGCAGGCTGCTGCAGCAGTCGGATTTGAAATTCCGTCACTGTGTAGCCACCCCGACCTAAAAGTTAAGGATAACTGCAAGGTATGTGTGGTTGACATCAATGGAGAAATGAAGACCGCCTGTTCAGAACTTGTTGCCCCGGGTATGGTTGTAAAAACCTTTACCCCCCAGGTTATTGAGGAAAAAAGGAAAAACCTCAAAAAAATTCTTTCCGTTCATCCCCAGGATTGCCTTAATTGTGCCCGCAACCTAAATTGTGAACTGCAATCCTTAACAGACACCCTGCTTATCCGTTCCTTCGATAACAAAGCCCTTCGTCTTCCTAAGGATACATCTACTCCATCTTTGGTTCGCGATCCCTCCAAATGCACCCTGTGCGGTAGGTGCGTTGAGGTCTGCAACGATATTCAAACAGTAGGTGCCCTGGAAATTAAGGACGGAATACCCCAGACCGTTGATGGCAAACTTTTAATCGATACCAACTGTGTATTGTGCGGACAATGTGCCCTAGCTTGCCCGGTAGGTGCCATCTTTGAAAACGAAGAAATTGATAAATTCCTGGCTGCAGTAGCCGACCCGGATATGATTGTGATCACCCAGATCGCCCCGGCAGTGAGGGTAGCGGTAGCGGAAGCCGTTGGTCTCCCTACCGGTTCTTTGGAGATGCTGAAATTTGTGGCCGGTTTGAAACAGCTTGGTTTTGATTATGTTTTCCATACCAACTTTACTGCTGACCTGACCATTCTAGAGGAAGGCAATGAGTTGTTACAAAGGCTGAAAACAGGCGGTACACTACCCATGATTACTTCCTGCAGCCCTGGTTGGATTAACTTTATCGAGACCTTCTATCCTGACCAATTGGCTCATCTGTCCTCCTGTAAATCACCCCAGCAGATGTTTGGCCCCTTAGCCAAAACTTACTGGGCTGAGAAAATGGGCGTAGATCCATCTAAGATTTACTCCGTATCCATCATGCCCTGTACCGCCAAGAAATTCGAAGCAGCTCGTCCAGAGATGAACTCTAGCGGTTATCGGGATGTAGATCTGGTTCTTACTGTCCGTGAGGTAGGCAAGCTGTTTAAGATGGAACAATTAGACTTTGATAAACTGGAAGACGGCAAATTCGATTCCTTACTGGGAGCATATACCGGCGCAGCCGTTATCTTCGGTGCTTCCGGCGGAGTTATGGAAGCCGCTCTCAGAACCGTTTATGAAGTAGTTGTCGGCGAAACTCTAGAGGATGTAAACTTCACTATGGTGCGTGGTTTCGAAGGAATGAAAGAAGCCGAAGTAGACCTGGCAGGAACCAAGGTAAAGGTTGCAGTAGCCAACTCCCTGGGTAATGCCAGAAAAATTATGGACGAAATCAAAGCCGGGACCTCCCCCTATCACTTCATCGAAGTTATGTGCTGTCCCGGTGGTTGTATTGGCGGAGGCGGTCAGCCTATTCCTTCAACCATAGAGAAGAGAAAAGAAAGAATTGACGCAATTTACGCAGAAGATGCTGGATTACCGATCCGCAAATCTCATGAGAATCCAGAAGTAAAACTTCTTTATGAAGATTTCTTGCATGAGCCCCTGGGACATAAATCTCATGAACTTCTGCATACCCATTATCATCCTCAAAAGCAATAATCAATATTTGCATCTAAAGTTATAAATATACCAGGAGCGGTTAGGCTCCTGGTATATTTCTTTTATGCTAGTACGGCAATAATTCTTAATTTTGAATTCTCAATTTTAAATTCAGGTAGGAAAGCTGACGCTTTTCATTAGATTACAGAGTTATTTCCATAGGTGGTTGTGCCTTCTCCTGCTTAGCCCACTGTTCCCCGAACTCGTCCTTCGCCATCCTTAACGCCGCTTCAAGCAAACCTTTTATCTCATCCGGATTAGCTTGGATACCTTTTTCCAGGGCTCTATCTGCCAGCCAATTCGCAGCCTGATCATACTTTTCTTTTCCGTGCAGGTCTTTGTAAGTATGCTCAACAAACTTAACTGCTAGATTGGCCAGTTCTTGTTTCGTCTCCAGTTCACTCTGGATCTTCCTCATTTTCTCCAGGCCCAGCTTCCTGCGTAGAAGTTCAATCATAATCAAACACAAAGCTGGAACTAAAATACCCAATGCGTTATAAGCTAGTTCAATAAACTTATTGTCCATATTATATCCCTCCTAGCCAATAATGACCGTTTTGGTCGCACTGTCCCAACTCACCTGATGTCCCAATGATTCTGCCAAATCCCTTACCGGCGTAAATACATGATTATCAATCATTAGCCCATTGATAACTGCATTACTAACCACAATTCTAACTTTTCCTGAAGTAACCCCAGTTGATGGTGGCTGAATCAACACGGTATTGGTATTGCTATCCCAGTTAATTTCACTCCCCAGAGCCTCCCCCAATTCACGTACTGGAGCATAAGCACGATTTTCAATTGTAATACCAGCGATGAGTTTATTTCCAACCTTGATATTCAACTGGGATTGAGCTGGTATTGGTTGAATAACAGTTAAATCCGCAAATAAACGATTCCATGGAAATTGGGGCCCGGGGTCGTTGGGTCGATTAATCGAATCCAGGCGATAATGCCCTATGATGTGATCTTGATCTATAGGTATATTCCATCTGGATGTTAATTGTTGGTGCAACCAGAGAGTTGCCTGGTATTGCTGTTCAGTAAGAGCTTCACCTGCAAGTGCCTCATTTTCAATCCCCAAGGTATAATAATTCGGATTTGTTCCATCATAAAGAGACCAATTAGCTTGATTTACAACACCCGCATGCCAGGCTGTATCCTCATCCTTAACCAATTGAAATATCTGTCCAGCCTTGGTCACCAAGTAATGGGCACTTGCCTGGGCTGATGGATTCTGCAACCAGCTTAGTGTACCTGGCATAAGCCCTGCGGTAATATGGTTAACAATAGCTATAACTTGCCTTCCTTTTCTACCTGCTCGGTAATTCGGACTCGGTGCCCACTCAATATTCATAGTCTCTCTCCTTTCACACTTGTCTTGTACCATAATATGTATTTTCTTTCAGAATGGTTCTCCCCTTTGTTATCCAATGGATTGAAAATAAAAAAGCTGCCATAAACACAGCAGCCAATAAGTCCTGTAGTTTTTTCCTCACCAACTACAAAAAGAAAAATGCAATTGCAATTATGAAATAAGCTGCTACCAGAAGTGCACCTTCGAGCCAGTTTGATTCGCCATCCAAGCTTATGAATTGGGCGATAAGAACGGCTAAAGCAACTACTACTATCTCATTATAGTTAAACATCATGGTCATAGGAGTACCAAAGCCAAAGCTCAAAAATACCAATACTGGGGTTATCAGCATGGCGATCTGGGTACTGGAACCCACTGCAATTTCAAATGAAAGATCCATTTTGTTTTTAAGCGCCATGGTTAAAGCCGTAAAATGTTCGGCGGCATTACCAATGATAGGAATAATTATAATGCCTATAAAAAACTCCGACCATCCCAGGGCTTCTGTTACCGGCTCAATACCACCCACCAGGAATTCACTCTCCAAAGCAATTAAGACAGTGCTCACTCCCAGTATCAAAACTGCCTTCCCCTTGCTCCAGTGAGAAACTTCGGTAGTACAGGTCTCATTTTTACGTTGCATTGCAAAAAACAAACCGGCAAAATATAGAATGAGCAGAATGGAAGCTACTGCCAAACTGAATCCTTCCAAGGCATGGTGCTGCCTTTCCCCCTGGAAGAATACCGCTGGAATAATAAGTGCAATTGTGGCTAGAAACATCAGGCTGGTCTGGTTATTAATATGTACGCGGTCGAATGTCTGTTCTCCATTTTTTATGCCGCCCACTAAGATAGATAAACCTAAAACTAATAATATATTTCCGAGGATACTTCCGGCAATAGAGGCCTTTACTACATCAAATAAACCTGCCCGCAGGGCAAAGATGGTTATAAGAAGTTCGGTGGCATTACCAAAGGTTGCGTTTAGCAGCCCACCCACCCTTTCCCCTGCATGACATGCCAGGCTTTCAGTAGCTTCTCCCATTATCCCTGCCAAAGGAATAATCGATATGCACGCGGCAAAAAACAAGGCCAATTCATTACCGCTAAATCTGAAATATATACTAAAAAGAATGGCTGGCAATAAGTAATATAAATACTTCCCCATTTTTTTAATATCCTCCTCGTAATACTGACCAATCAATAAATAATTGCCAGTAACTTACTTTGTAATATTTATCCTCCGAAAACAGTTTTGGAGTGTCGGCAAAGTGAAATGGAAAGTACTTCCCTCACCTATTTTCGATTCAACCCAGATCTTTCCACCATAAAGTTCAACAATCTTATTAACAATAGTAAGCCCTATCCCGGTACTTTCAAATTCATCCCGCGACTTCAAGGTCTGAAAAATAGTAAATATTTTCTCAAAATACCTGTTTTCAATGCCACAGCCATTATCCTGAACACTAAACTGCCAGAATTCCCCTTGGTTTTGGCATGATATCCTTACTTGGCCGTTGTCTTTGTCCATGTATTTAATGGCATTATCGATTAAGTTCTCAAATAGCTGCTGGGTGCGAGTTCGGTTCAACATTAACAGAGGCAACTCATTATCTATGATAATGGAAATATTATCAGGTGGTTCCAGCATTTGTATTGCTTCCATTACTATATCATTAAGATTTATCGAGGTATTATCCTCTTTACTATAACTTAACCTGGAATAGCGCAGTATCCCATCCAAAAGATTATGCATTCTTTTAGAGCGCTTCATCAGCATAGTTAACTGTTCTTTGCCCTCTCCATCAAATTTATCATAGTAATCACTATAAATCCATTCTGCTAAGGATCTAATACCCCGCAACGGAGCTTTTAAATCATGGGATACTATATAAGCAAAGTCTTTTAACTCGCTGTTGACAGATTTTAATTCCAGCATAAGATCCAGACTTCTTTGTTCTGCCGCCCTACGTTCGGTAATATCTTCCCCAATACTTGCGAATCCACAACTGCCATTTGGATTAATTATAAGGGTATTATTCCAAAGTATGGTCCTCCGTTCACCCGATTTGATTTGAATTTCACTTTCTCCATAAGAGGGAGCAATTCTTCTTTCCAAGCTCTTATTAATGATACACATATCACGTTCACGAATATCCTCGGGAACAAAGGTTTGTCCCCAATCCTGGTCTATCACTTCTTCCCGTTTCCAGCCTGACAACTCAAGTAAAAAGTCATTACAAAAGATTAAGCGGCCCTGATTATCCAATATTCCAGTCGCCAGCTGGACATTTTCCAACATATCTCGGAACCTTCGTTCTGATTCTCTGAGGGCTTCTTCTATTTGTTGGCGCTCAGTTATATCTATAGCCATGCCAACATAGCATAATCGATTACCAGCTTCATCGTTAACTGGCGCAATACTAGTAGTGTGCCAGCGCCAACTTCCATCCTGGTGTTTCACCCGGTATTCCACCCCTTTTTGGGGTTCACCGGTAAAAACAACCTTTTCGAAAAAACTTATACACAAGTTAACATCATCCGGATGAATAAATAATTCAAATGAACATCCCTCTACCTCGGCTATTTCGTGACCCAGTGATTCTGTCCAGCCAGGGGAAACAAAAATGAACTTTCTTTCCGGAGACAGCGTAAAGATGACCCCATTGGCATTTTTCATGATAATACGCAGCTCCGCCTCGCTTTTACGCAACCTTTCTTCCATTATTAAATATGGGGTAATGTCTTTAGAAACAGCAAGCAGATATGGTTCACCGCCCATATCTACTACCTCCCCTGAAAGAAGAAAGGTTCTAATCTCGCCAGACTTAATTCGAAACTTGGTTTTAAGGTTGCGAATACTCCCTTGTTCATGGATTTCTTTTAATAAAGAATATCCTTGTTCCGCAACTGCATAAATCC
>JAQUUV010000132.1 GCA_028693695.1 Syntrophomonas sp. | reverse complement strand
AATATTGCAAAACCAGCTGCAAGCAGTGCAATAATGCCGTTTTTTGATACCGGCTTGAAGCTGAGTACGATACCGCAGACCAACGAGAAGACCCCGAAAAGTGTAACATAATAACGTGACTCGGTAATCCCATAGGCATTCAAACGTATTGCAACTGAAATAAGCTGCATAATCACCACCGGAATTAGTACCTTGGGAAAAATTAATCGATATAATTTAGCAAAGCGGTTTTCAAGCAGGCTGGCAAGGACATATATCGTAAGTCCTGCAGCCGAATATGCCAGCACCATGACTCCTAGCTGTCCAGACGGCCATTTAAATGTCACTAGAATTTTAATGAAATAAGCAGCCAGGACCAGCGTATAAGTGGCCACCAGCGGAATCGCAATGTAGGAAATCAGTATTTCCAGGAATCGCGGATATTGAGCAGTAAGCTGCGCGTATTCACGCTCGCTTTCATCATCCGAATTGTAGCGTGGCAGCAGAGATAAATAATAAAGCGTGGCAAAAAGAACCCATATGATGGTCATCATATATCCGTATGAATCACTATTGACCTTGAAAAGCAATATGTCAATTGCTGCGATAATACTTGCACAGCCAGCTGAGAGAACCCCTGAATATAACACGGATGTAAATGCGGATTTGAAATGAGTTAGAGCGATTCCATTGAAATCAGATTCACTCTGGTATGATGGCACCCATAAAAATGCGCAAAACATTGCGAAAACAGCAACTAAAGTACGGGTCACAACCTCAAAACTAATACTTGGAGCCGGCAATATGATTAGATAATAGCCCACCGTGATTAGTACTGATACTCCGTATACTACAACTCGCATTTTTAACAGCCGCTCAAACCGTTCACAGGTGAACTGGGATGCAACTCCCAGAAATGATCCCAGCAAGAAGGTAAACATTAGTTTTTGTATAATCAGCTCGGGATCTTTATGCAGGGAAATCATGTAACAAAGCAGCATCGAAGTACAGATCAGACATATGACTGTCATTGGAAAGCGCGCAACAGCCTCAAAGAGCCTCTGGGTAGCAAGTACAATAGCTTTGGTAAAGCGGTTCATTTGAATCTCCCCCAAAAGATAAGATATAATCTGTTTTAAGTTTAACAAGATTCATCATTACTATACTACTGCATTTCTTTTATAAACACCAATTGTCATGATATTGACATGTTATACAATTCGTGTCGCGCTTCTAGTATGTCAATATGGAAGGTAATAACAATACGCCATAGATAAAATGCGCTGTTTTTTAAAATAATTGCCTTAGTACAACAGGCTATTTAATACTTCTTATATTAACCCCATCTGCTATCTGGAATAAAATATTCTGCGAAAAATAATACTAATATAACATGGTTTCGTGTCAGCCAGAAGGGGGTAAGAATATGGGAGCAGGGATTTTTGATGTTATAGGTCCGGTAATGGTTGGCCCCTCCAGTTCACATACAGCGGGTGCGGTAAGGATCGGTGCAATAGCCAATAAAATTTGTGGAGGTATACCAGCACGGGTTGATTTTTATTTACATGGATCTTTTGCCGAAACATACCGGGGGCACGGAACCGATAATGCCCTGGTTGGAGGAATTCTAGGTATGTCACCATCAGATGAGCGATTGCGCAATTCATTTCAATATGCCAGGGAACAAGGATTAGATTTTAGTTTTCATACTATAGATCTCGGCGATGTTCATCCTAATACAATTAAAATTGTAATGCATGCCCGTGATGGCGTGATACACGAAGTAATTGGATCATCAATCGGAGGCGGGAGCGTTTTAATAAACTCGGTCGACAATGCCCGAGTTGAGTTTAGCGGTAAATACCCCACCATATTCATCAGTCATGAAGACAAACCCGGTTTAATCGCTCGTGTTACCTCCCTTTTTGCCGACCAGGGTATTAACATAGCTTTTCTGAAGGTTTTCCGTTATTCACGTGGTAGTGATGCCACAATGCTGATTGAAACTGACGTTCATATTCCTGCTGATTTAATTTATGCCATTGAAAAACTGGCAGACATTAAAAAAGTAATGTATATAGATGAGATTCATTCATAACATAAAAACCGATTTACCCTAACAAGGTTATATTCTTTAATTGGAGGTAAGCATGTTTCAGTACAATAAAGCAGCAGAATTAATAAGCCTGTGTACATCTTTTAAGATGCCTTTACCTGAGGTCATAATACAGGCTGAAATGGAAGAAAGCGGTATGAACCGAGACGATATCTGGATGGTTATGAGTGAACGATTCGATATCATGAAAATCTCCATTGCTAATGGTGTAGAGAAAGAACTGAAATCTAAAGGTGGCTTGATCGGTGGCAATGCACGTAAATTGTACTTAAACCTTAATTCTGCCTTGAGTGGCAAAACCGTGACCAAAGCAGTGAGTTATGCCTTGGCAGTTACTGAAGTTAATGCCTCTATGGGCAAAATCGTAGCTTCTCCCACTGCTGGATCAAGTGGCATATTACCTGGAGTTTTAGTGGCACTGGCACAAGATTACAATTATCCGCTGGAAAAGCTGCTGGAGGCACTTTTTATCGCAGCCGGTTTGGGCAGAATTATTGCCATTAATGCAACCCTATCAGGTGCCGAAGGTGGATGCCAGGCAGAATGTGGGTCCGCTTCAGCAATGGCAGCAGCATCGGCGACTTACCTGGTCGGTGGTTCCCCGGAACAATGCTTTAATGCTGCTGCGATGGCTTTGAAAGGACTTCTGGGTTTAGTATGCGACCCGGTAGCAGGATTGGTGGAAGTGCCCTGTTCCAAGAGAAATGCAACTTCAACGGCTAATGCCCTTATATGTGCAGATATGTCCATAGCCGGAATACAGAGTTTTATTCCATTCGATGAAGTAGTGGAGGCAATGCATCGTGTAGGTCAGTTAATGTCTCCAGACTTGCGTGAAACGGCTCGAGGTGGTTGTGCGGCTGTTCCAACTGCATTAAAGTATGAAAAAACTATGAAGAAATAAGATAATAATTAAGTCTCATTTGGACGTATACATTTTTGTTTATTTGGACACAATTTATGGTAATAAACTATATGGAGGTTGAAGATGGTTATTTCCTTATCCGATTTTAATAAGCTGTCCGAAAAAGACAAGAAAAAAACTCTTGAGAATCTGAAACAGGAGCTAGGTGTTAGCGGTATTGTCAAGGCCTGGGAAATATCAAGATCAAAAGTTTACAGCATGCTGCGTGAATCTAATATTTCCGTGAATAGGAAAATTAGCCGACCATCAAAGACAAAAAAGGCAGATGCTTCTTTGGAAAGCCAAAACGCGGCAACAGCTACCCATTCCCCAACAGAACGGCCCGGAAATTTGGTTGAACCAGAAGAATCCCAATTAGATTTTGATACCAAGGCAGATGGCTCCAAGTTTTTCCTAAACTTGGAGACTGAAGGTACTGCACCGCTAATCAATGAAACCATACATGCTCTCCTTGGATCTGGTAAATTGTCAAGCGCAAACCTTCATCTGAGTATAACATTACAAGAGATTTAGAGGAAAATAACGTTTACAATATAAGTATAATCCTTATTGGCCTATCTAGGTTTACCTCTAGATTAAAACAGAAAAGCGCTACAGCACTAATCTGTAGCGCTTTTTTGCTTTTAACCTATGGCTTTCTTGAGCTCGGGAATAAACAGGCTATTATAAAACTAGTAAAAATCATAAATAATGATATTTCGAATGAGAACTATTGTTATTATCGGAGGTAATATCATGAATGTAATAGAGATTAGTAAGTTAACCAAGTTTTACGGGAAGTCGAGAGGCATTGTTGATGTTAGTTTTAATGTAGAAGAGGGAGAGATATTCGGCTTTATAGGACCGAATGGTGCTGGGAAATCGACCACGATTCGCACCTTGCTTTCACTAATTTATCCAACCAGTGGGTCAGCCAAAATATTGGGTAAGGATTGCATTAAAGAAGGACAAGAAATAAGACAATATATCGGGTATCTCCCTTCAGAAGTTTTTTATTATGACAACATGAAGGTTATTGATTTATTGAAATATTCCGCTAGTTTCTACCCGAATGCCAATAAAAATCGCATCTATGAATTAGCCAAAATAATGGATTTAGACTTAAATAGAAAAATTGAGGACCTCTCATACGGTAATAAAAAGAAAGTCGGTATTGTTCAAGGTTTATTACACAGCCCTAAACTAATCATTTTAGATGAACCGACTGGTGGATTAGATCCCCTTATGCAAAATAGGTTTTTTGAACTAATTCATGAGGAAAACAGGAAAGGAACTACTGTTCTTTTCTCCTCTCACATTCTAAGCGAAGTTCAAAAGATTTGTACGCGGGTGGGTATAATTAAAGAAGGTAAAATGATTAGGGTTGAAGATATAAAAACCCTCGAACATACAAATTACAAGAAATTTAAAATAGAAATGCAGGAAGCGATTCCTGACGAATATTTTAATATGACTGGGGTAAGTAATTTAGAAGTTAATGAAAAAGCCGCCACTTTTATTTTTAATGGCGACATTAACAAAATTGTTGAAAAACTATATGAACGTAAAGTCATTAATCTTATTGTTGAAGAGCCTTCTTTAGAGGAAATTTTCCTGCACTATTATGAAAAGGAGGCATAACTTCATGAATATTTATTTTCAAGAACTAAAAATGTATGCCAGATCATTGCTTTACTGGACTTTTGGTATGCTTCTTACGCTTATATTATTCATGCTTATGTTTCCTGCTATTTCCCAAGATGCTGCCCTGATGAATCAATTAATAAGTAAATTTCCACCAGAGTTGACGAGGGCCTTGGGGCTAACAACCTTGGATTTATCGATGGTGTTAGGATTTTACGGTTATCTATTTTTATTTATCCTTCTTATTGGTTCAGTTTACGCAATGAAATCAGGCATGTCAGTTTTATCTGAAGAAATTAGGGCAAAAACTGCTGATTTTTTATTATCCAAGCCCATTTCACGAAATGCAATTGTGACTGCCAAAATTATGAGTGTTCTTTCACTTTTAGTCCTTCAGACAGTTATTTATATCATTGGTGCATTCATTGTTGTAAATCTTACAACCAATCAGATCTTTGATAAAACCACATTTCTACTTATAAATCTGAGCTTACTCTTGGTACAACTGTTTTTTGCAGCTTTAGGGTTACTACTGTCTGTGATTATAAGAAAGATTAAGTCTGTGTTACCAATTACGCTTGGTATCGTTTTTGGTTTTTATGTTCTGCAAATGTTGAATCAATCCCTCACTGATTCAAATTTGGCATATATAACGCCTTTTGCTTACTTCGATATATCAAAAATCGTTGCGACTGGTGCTTACGAATCTACTTATTTAATCATTGATACTATCATGATTCTTGGTTTCACGGTACTTACCTATATTATCTATAATAAAAAGGATATGCCATCAATCTAATTTGGACGTGAAGGAGTTTTTATGTATGAATATCGTATTAAGAGAGCTTCGTGCTAATCTAAAATCACTTATTATATGGTGTATTAGTATGGCTTTACTCATTTATGTAGGAATGGTCAAATATTCTGGTATCGCAGCGGTTGGCCAGAGCGCAAACGAACTTTTTAACCAGCTGCCGGAAGCAATGAAGGGTATATTAGGCATGAATTCCTTAGATTTAACCTCGATATCTGGATATTACGGGATGTTCTTTCTATATTTCATGCTATTAGGCAGCACATATGCGGTAATGCTGGGTGCAGTTATTATCTCCAAAGAGGAAAGAGATAAGACTGCTGATTTTTTATTAGTAAAACCCATTTCAAGAAGTAAAGTTATTACCGCAAAGCTGATTGCAACCCTCATAAACTTAGCTGTCTTTAACATAGTTACTCTTTTTTCATCGTTTTTCTTTGTAGCCATGTTTAATAAGGGCCAGCCTATCAGCGCTCAGATCATTTACCTGATGATTGCCTTATTTATTTTGGAGGTCTTGTTTGCATCAATAGGAGCAGGTATTTCTGTTCTTACTACAAACACCAAAAAGGCAACTTCATTGGCAACGACACTGTTGTTAACCATGTT
>JAQUUV010000131.1 GCA_028693695.1 Syntrophomonas sp. | reverse complement strand
TTTAATACCGCTACCTCTTTTACTGAACGGTTAAGTTCGACTGCTGACAGCGGTTTTACCAGATATTCTTTGGCCCCCGCCAGCATAGCTTGCCTGAAGCTGGCCGTGTCATCATTCACCGAAATAATAATTACAAATACCTGAGGATAATTAATGGTAATATAACGCGTAGTCTCAATGCCATCCATTTCCGGCATATTTAGGTCCATAATTACTACTTCCGGTTCCATGCTCTTTATCTTATCTATTACTTCTTTGCCGTTAGCAGCTTCGGCCAGCACATCGATAGAATTATCCAATTCTAATAACTCTCTAATGCTGGATCTGCTATTCTCATTAGCATCGGCCAGTATTACCTTAACTTTTTTCATAAGCAATCCCCCGCATTATTTAGAACTAACTAATTGGGTGACCCGGAATATACCAAAAAATTTTTAAGCTGGAAGGGAGCTAGATTTGTCTTTGATTGATCTACCGGGGATCTCAACAGAACTCTGAGATTGCCGCGTTCCGAGGCAAGAATCAGAGGTTGGGCTTCCTGTAGTGACACAGCTAGCGTAAGTGTCTTGCCTCCGCCAGGGTTCTTTTTATCTACGATTTCTGGATTTTCACCAATCCCCAGAACCTCAATATCTTGCAGGGTAAGAATACTGTAGGCGATAGGTTTCTCAGTTGCTTGAGCGGTCTCCGAAGGTAAATCAATAGTCGCCATAATATCAACCCGGTCTCCAACCTTTACAAACCCTGCAACGCCGCTTATCTCGTTCACTGGTATAGACACCGCTCGTTTTGAACCTGGAATCATATATGCTAGTCTGTTGGCTTTATCAGCTGAAGATAAAAGTTTTGGTCCTAATATCTCTTCTCCGGTAATAATACTGGTCGTAGCTATTTTCCCTACTACATCCTTAACATTATGCAGTGCATCCGGATGAACATATTTGCCGGGAAGGTTTTCCACCTTAAGTTGTTCAGCCTTTATTAGACTATCCTTGTTAATAGTGATTTTAGCTACTACTACCGGTACCAGGTCATCAGGAGAATAGCGACTCTTGATATCCTGCAGGTAACGGTAAGATAGGAAAGAAGCCACCAACCCGCAAATAATCGCAATAACCCAGTATTTCCTACTGCCTTTTAACATTCCTAGAGGCCCCCTTATTCGCAAAGCTGTGAACCATATAGTCCAAAATCAGATCCATTTTCGCTAGTTGTCCCAGAAGCAACATAATTAATAAAATAACCTACCACATTACTTTCTTGACCATTGCCGATATACTCATTAACCAAAAAAGCTGCAAACCCAACTACTCTAACCGAGGCAGGATGGCCTCCTTCGTTAATGTCCTCTATATTTACCATAGGAACAATTAAGATACGGGAACACCCATGAACATATGAATTAATACTGCACTGGGGTACGTGATGACACTCGTCCAGTCTGTATTCAATCCCCGCTCTAGTCGGTCCCGACATATTACCTGATTCAATCTCAAGCACATCACCTATACTAATAATTTCCGGATAACCATACTTGATATTGTCTCTATAAACAAGGGCCCCGGTTCCACCTAGTCGCAAGGCTCCGAACCAACCAGAATAAGATTGATCCCCGGCCCCTTCCTTCAAGGTAACCTCCTGCCCAAAAGTGTAAGCCTCTTTAATTACTCCAAAGGGAACTATCCCCCCGGTTGAAGAAATCGGTGCAATACGAGCTTTGGAACTAGCGCTGACCTGAGTGGTCTCGAAACCCAATACTCGTGCAAAAAACAGACCCAGTTGCCGATTAGCTGTTCCGCTTACTGATCTATTACTAACATCCACTTGAAAACTGGATTCTCCGCCCAATATTCCGTTCAGGTCGGCATAATTGACGGCTTGTTCCAGCGCCAACTGGGGATCTGCCGGAAGTTCCTGAACCCCTGCCAAGACTGCGCTGTCGAGCGCGTTTACCAATTTCGCCTCATTAAAGTATTTAAAGCCCACATCTGTTACCAGCGCGGTAAAACCAGCCAGAACTGACATGGCAATAGCCAGCACTACTACCACTGTTCCTTTTTCGTTCCTTAAGAACTCGCTAATTTTCTTCAAACAAAACACCTGCTTTACATTACTCTACCCGCATAAAACATTGAGCTGATAAGTTGACGGGATTGGGCAGTATATCAGCAATAATAGGCATTAATAAATCTATTGGGTAATCTATGGTCACCCCTAAAGAATCCCCCTTATCCCTCTGTGCATAGGCCGGAGATATGCTAATAGTAAATTTGCTTTCGTCTAACCAGGCCCGTTGGGATATGATAAGATTTTGAATCTGGCTGTCATCGTGTCCCACTACTCCATAACGAGCACCTTCGCGAGATAGGTTGCTGATTACCATATAAGCCCCAAATATCCTCCCAAATTCCATAATGCCCAAAAGCAACATTAATAATATGGGTAAAACCATAGCCAGTTCCACCAGAGCCTGACCCTGCTGTGACTTAAACAGCCCTCCCCTTCGCTTCATCATTACCACCAACCTCTGCCATAACTGGTTAATACGCCTAAGGCTATTGCCAGTCCATAGGGATAATAAATGCTAAATTCTTCTTTATTAACGCTATCCGAAAGGTTAGCAATACCCATCCCGGATAGAACCAGGCCCCTTCCCAATCGTTTCAGAGTTTCACCCAGGCGCCCTTCGTTGGTTAATAATAGTACGGCTATAATTCCGCCCCATAAGGCCATCCACAAGAAGGTACTAACTACAAAAGTACTCCCTTTAAATGCGCCAATCATACCCAGCAGTTTTACATCCCCTGCTCCTATACCCCCCATATTAAACGGTATCAAAAGTAGTGCTATGCCGATCGCGAGACCCTGGAGACAAAACAGCAGCCCTGTATACCCGCCTGTATACACCTGATAGCTTATAGCCATTACCATACCAATTATGATCAGCAGGTTGGGAATACGCCTCTCTTTCAGATCGAAAATCACTGCAATTAAAAGAAGTCCAATCAGGCAAGTATCAGTAAGCATTTGTTTAGCCCCCCTTAGAAAAAATAAGCCCCACTTATAATAAGCAGGGCTGCGAGGTACCGATTTTATTGACCTCCAACTCCTCCAGCCTTCGGGAGTATACCACAGATTTGTAATGACATTTGTAAAAAGCAATCCGAGCGGATCTCCCATTAAAGTAATTGCTCCAACAACAACGTCTACTAAGTTGGGAGCTGTGTATTGATCTTTGTAAACATGGCTGAGATCTTAGGTCCCAGTAAAAAAAGAGCTCCCATGGCAAGTACCGCTACCCCTGCCAATATTAGACCGTACTCTGCCATACCCTGACCCTGTTCTTCTACCACCAATCTCTTTAACGCGTTCAACATTTTCGCCACCTCCAAATTATTTTCAACCAATAATGTTGGTTTCCTTGATCTCATAATATTATGAAAAATTCCAAAGGAATATCAGCTAAAATATTCATTTTCTTTAGGTTCATGGTCCTAAGTTGTTTATTTATTGGACTTTTTGTCGTATTTTGTAATAAATAATTTTTTTCTTGACAGCTCGAGTGCCTTGCTATATAAATATATGAACAGTTGTTCATATATTTATATAGCGGATGGGGGAGATTTTGATGAAAACCGAATTTGAAGATCGTTGCGATGTTCAATGTATTCATGAAGAAAATGTTAAAGAGGTACGGGCCAACATGATAAATGAGGATACCGCCCGCGCCCTGGCAGACATCTTTAAGACCCTGGGCGATAGCACCCGGATCAAGTTGCTTTTTGCTTTGATGCAAAAGGAGCTATGCGTTTGTGACCTGGCTGCCGTAAGCGGAGCCTCCGAATCTGCAGTCTCTCACCAGCTCAGGATCCTGCGGAACCAGAAGCTGGTTAAGTATCGCCGTGAAGGCAAAATTCTATACTATTCGTTGCTGGACGACCACGTTCAGACCCTGTTTACCCAGGGACTAGAACATGTGAATGAGTAGGAGGAATGTTTATGGAATCAGCAGCAGTGGAGAAATCCCGGCTGGATACTATTCGCTTGGAAGGGCTAGACTGTGCTGACTGTGCATCCAAGCTGGAAAAACGCGTGCAATTGATACCAGGCGTGGAAAAAGTTCAAGTAAACTTTGGTGCCTCAAAAATGAATGTCACCCATGCGGTATCAGTTAGTGAAATCATAAATGTTATAAGTAAAATGGGCTATACCGGTAGCTTGGAAGGAGCAGCGACTACCCAACCGGTTCCCTTCTGGAAAACCAACCAGTATGCAATTTCCACAACCATTGCCGGGATTTTTCTATTACTGGCTATTGTAATGGAATATACTGGCGTACCGCCTCTCCTTACCCATTCCATGTATGCCTTATGCATCGTCCTGGGCGGTTTCCTGCCAGCTCGATCTGGACTATTAATGCTGCTTAACGCGCACGAGCTGGATATGAATGCTCTTATGGCCGTGGCTGTCATTGGGGCAGTGGCAATTGGAGAGTTTCAAGAAGGTGCGGTGGTGATTCTTCTGTTTTCATTGGGCAATGCCCTGCAGGCTAACGCCATGGATAAGACCCGCAACTCCATCCGGGCCTTGATGAGTCTAACCCCAGACAAAGCCTTGGTACGCCGCATGGGCTTGGAAATCGTCCTTCCGATTGCAAAAATTCAAGTAGGCGATACTGTCATTGTCCGACCGGGCGAAAGGATTCCCATGGACGGGCAGGTGTTAGCCGGTATTTCTTCAGTGAATCAATCGGTAATTACCGGAGAGTCGATTCCGGTTATAAAACAGGCAGGCGAAGAGGTATATGCCGGCACAATAAACGAACGGGGTTCTCTGGAAGTGGAGGTCACCAAACTTGTTAGCGATAATACCATGACACGAATTATCCACCTGGTGGAAGAAGCCCAGGGGCAACGTGCTCCCTCGCAGCAGTTTATAGATAGGTTCGCTAAATACTATACTCCATCGGTTATTCTAATTGCCTTTTTGGTGGCTGTGATTCCTCCCCTATTGCTCAAGCAGCCCTTTGAAAAATGGCTGTATCAGGCCCTGGCCTTGTTACTGGTAGCCTGCCCATGCGCCCTGCTTATTTCAACGCCAGTCTCTATTGTTTCTGCTATCGGCGGAGCAGCTCGCAAGGGGGTGCTGATTAAAGGCGGGATTCACCTGGAACAAGCCGGGTCTCTTTCGGTTATCGCCTTTGATAAGACCGGCACCCTGACCCGAGGCAAACCGGAACTAACTGACCTGATTGCATTGATCGGAGACGAAGACGAATTGCTCTCCATTGCTGCCGCAATTGAGTCCCGCTCCGAACACCCGCTGGGTGAAGCCATCCTGCAATATGCCAAGCAACGGCACCTTAACATTCCAGCAGTGACTGGTTTTGAGGCCATTGTGGGCCGTGGAGCCCAAGGAGAAGTCAATGGAAAAATTTATTATATCGGCAATATGCGCTTCTTTGCGGAGCGGAATATCCCCCTACCCTTAGCACAACTGAAGGAACTGCAACATGAGGGCAAGACTGCCATGCTGATAAGCGATGAAATGCAAATTCTGGGTATAATTGCCGTGGCCGATGTCCTGCGCGATAACAGCCACTCAGCCATAGAAAAACTGCGCCGCTCCGGCATCAAGAAAGTAGTCATGCTAACCGGTGATAATGAAGTGACGGCACACGCAATTGCCGAAAAAGCCGGAGTTGATGATTTCACCGCTGACCTCCTGCCAGAAGATAAAGTCCATGCGGTCAAAGATCTGTTAGCGCGGTATGGCAAGGTAGCCATGGTAGGCGATGGCGTAAACGATGCTCCGGCTATGGCAATAGCTACTGTAGGTATTGCGATGGGAGTGGCAGGCACAGGTACCGCCCTAGAAACTGCTGATATCACCCTGATGTCTGATGACCTATCTAAACTTGCCTATACCATCAACCTCAGCCGCCAAACCCTGCGGGTCATGAAGCAAAATATCAGTTTTTCCCTGCTGATCAAAGGATTTATCCTGCTGCTGGTAATTCCGGGATGGTTGACCTTATGGTTGGCAGTCATAGCGGATATGGGAACTTCGCTGCTAGTCACC
>JAQUUV010000130.1:2326-6091 GCA_028693695.1 Syntrophomonas sp. | reverse complement strand
CTTGTTACACTCATCTATCGCGTTACTTAATCGAAATTAAATCCGCCATATTTCTTGAAGTGTTCTACCAGTCCACCATCGTTAAGTATTTTTAGCATAACTGCAGGTAAGGGAGTAATAGCAATGTCTGTGTCCTTGCTCAAATTGTGCAAAACTCCAGCGCCCAGATCGATTTCAAGCTTATCCCCTTCATCAATGCCATCTGTGTCACATTCAATCAATGGCAATCCGGTATTTATACAATTGCGGTAAAAAATACGCGCAAAAGATTTAGCAATAACCGCGCTAACATTAGCATTAATAATTGCCAATGGAGCCTGCTCCCGTGAAGATCCGCAGCCAAAATTGCTGCCGGCTACGATAAAATCACCTGGTGTAACCTTGGAATAAAATTCTGGATCCAGATCTTCCATAACATGCTTGGCTAGCTCTTTCATGTCTAATGTCTTAAATTTGTGACGACCGGAAATAATATAATCGGTATTAACATCATTAGCGAATTTATGAACCTTCCCCTGTAAATCCATTATGATCCTCCTCTATTTTATAAACTCACGTGGGTCAGTAATCTTGCCATATAACACAGACGCTGCTACTGTGGCAGGTGAGCCCAGATATATGAAAGCGGTGGGATTACCCATCCGGCCTTTGAAATTGCGGTTGGCGGTAGAAATCACATTTTCTCCATCAGAAGGTACGCCATTATGGGTTCCTACGCAAGGTCCGCAACCTGGTGTGACTACTGCCGCTCCTGCCTCAACGAAAACTTCAATGAGCCCTTCTCGCATAGCCTGTAACATCAATTGCCGAGATGAGGGAGCCACCACTAATCGGGTATGCCGATCTATCTTTTTACCCTTTAAAATGCTAGCTGCAATTCGCAAATCTTCCATGCGTCCATTAGTACAGGTACCAATAACTCCCTGCTGGATAGGAATTCCAAGCACCTCGCTTATAGGACATACATTATCGACAGTATGCGGCTTGGCAACCTGAGGCTCTAGTTTGGATACATCATATTCTTTTATCCTGGCATAGACAGCATCCAGGTCTGCCTTTACCGGCGTAAATTCTTTCTTGCTGTGAGCTGTTACCCAATCTATGGTCTTCTGATCCGCTTCCATCAGTCCACACTTAGCTCCCATTTCAATCGCCATGTTACTGATGGTAAAGCGAGATTCTACCGAAAGCGCATCGATTGCCTCGCCCACATATTCTGCCGCCATGTAGGTGGCTCCATCAGCTGTGACATCGCCAATTAAATAAAGAATAAGGTCTTTGGAGTAAACCCCGGCTGGCAGCTTGCCGTTAAGAATGAACTTAAAGGTTTCCGGAACCTTGAACCACAACTTGCCCGAAACCAGCCCAGCGGCTAGATCGGTAGAACCTACTCCGGTCGAGAAAACATTAATAGCTCCGTAGGTGCAGGTATGTGAATCGGCTCCAATTACTAAATCCCCTGGAACGACATGCCCCTGTTCCGGTAACAATTGGTGACAAACCCCATCACCAATATCATAGAAATTTATCTTCTGTTCATCGGCAAATACACGCATCTGCTTATGCAGTGCCGATACTCCTGCCAACGGACTGGGTGAACTATGATCAATGACCATAGCAACGCGCGCCGGATCAAAAACCTGCTTGGCCTGCATTTCCTCAAAGGCTTGAATAGCCAGCCCGGAAGTTCCATCCTGGCCCATTACAAAATCCAGATCAGCAACCACTATGTCATTAGCCCTGACATCCTGGCCACTCTTAGTGGATAATATCTTCTCAGCGATGGTCTTACTCAATTTTTCTCCCTCTCTCTCAATAAATCTTTATAAACGTAAACAATTTCCTTATCAAATAGGGACCGTTTTTTATCAATTGACATATGCCGACACCCGGTTAATATTTCTTGGGCATCCACTTCAGTAATTGCAATTCCATATTCCTTAAACTTGGCCTTAATGGAAGCTGAACCTGAATGTTTGCCAATTACCATTTGTCTCTCCAGTCCTACTTCTTCGGGAAGAAAAGCCTCATAAGTCAGAGGATTCTTTAAAACCCCATCCCCATGTATCCCCGATTCATGGGCAAATATGTTAGCTCCTACGATCGGCTTATTAACTGATAAAGGCCTGTCGGAAGCTTGTGCAACATACATTGCCACCTCCCGAAAGAGAGTCGTATCATAGCTTACATCAATTTTCATTAAATGTCTCATACACATGATTACTTCCTGCAAACAGGAATTGCCTGCTCTTTCACCCAGGCCGTTTACGGTTACTCCCACATGATTGGCCCCTGCATATATCCCCGCCAGGGAATTAGCAGTAGCCATGCCGAAATCATTATGGGTATGCATTTCTATATCGATGCCTACTGCATCACGCAAAGTCTTGATATATCGAAAAGTAGTTAAGGGGTTCAAGGTACCTACTGTATCACAAAAGCGCAAACGATTAGCTCCATTATGTTTAGCAATCAGAGCAAATTCAGTCAGATAATCCATATCAGATCGAGAAGCATCCTCAGCATTAACCGACACATATAGGTTATTGTCCTTGGCAAACTTGACCGCATCGGCCATACGTTTCAAAACATCCTCACGGGTGGTCTGCAGTTTATGCTCGATGTGAATATCAGAAGTACTGATAGAAATTGCTACCGCATCAACACCACAACAAATTGATTCCTTAATATCAGATATCACTGCCCGGTTCCAGGCCATAATGCTGGCTTTTAGGCCCATTCTCACCATTTCTTTGATACAATCTTTTTCAAAGCCACCCATTACCGGTATGCCGGCCTCAATCTGGTCAATACCCATGTCATCCAAGTAACGGGCAATTCTGACTTTCTCTTCATTGGAGAATACTACTCCTGCCGTTTGCTCCCCATCCCGCAAAGTAGTATCTACGATGTTTATCTTGGCATTCGACTCCAAGAACCAATCTCGGTTCATAAGTGTCCAATCCATAAATATACCTCCCCTGACGCTAAGCGCAATTTAATCGTTCTAGCAAAAAATTTCCTCTACCAGTTGCCTGATGGCATTCACTACAAACTATCCAATCTTTCTTTTAATAGCTTATTGACGAGGGCTGGATTCGCTTGCCCTCGAGTAGACTTCATTATCTGCCCGATGAAGAATCCAAATGCTTTGTCTTTGCCATTTTTATAATCTTCTACTACCCTCGGATTAGCCTCTATTATATCCACTATAACTGGTAGCAGCGTTCCTTCATCGGAAATCTGCACCAAGTTTTTTTCTTTAATAATCAAGGCCGGGTTCTTACCACTGGTAAACATCTCCTCAAAAACAGTCTTGCCCATCTTACCGCTAATACTGCCATCATCGATAAGCTTTAGCATTTGTACCAGGTCAGCTGGTTTTATTTTACAGTCGCCTATTTCCAGATTATTCTGATTCAAGAGACGACTTAATTCTCCCATCATCCAATTTGATACCATCTTCGCGTCCGGATACTGACTCAGACACTGATCTAAGAAGGAAAGACTTTCCGGGCTTAATGTCAGGATGAATGCATCATACTCAGGTAAACCATAATCCCTGACCAGCCGCGTTTGAGCCTGTTCGGGCATCTCCGGCATTTTAGCTCTGATTTCTTCTACCCACTCCTTGCTTATCTGCAAAGGAGGTAAATCAGGTTCCGGAAAATAGCGGTAATCATGGGCCTCTTCTTTGGAACGCATGGAACGGGTAAGCTGTTTCTCTTCGTCCCAGGTTCTGGTTTCCTGGACTATCTCTTCTCC
>JAQUUV010000130.1:0-2226 GCA_028693695.1 Syntrophomonas sp. | reverse complement strand
TACACCAGGAAATCCTGCACAGACCGGACAGGTCTGGGTATTGGGCTCAGCCCCGAAAGCGGTGGAACAAGAGCAAAATATTTTCGTCTGGGTTTTCAATTCGGCATGTACCTCTAAGCCGATTACAGTTTCATAATTCTTACTCAATTATTTCACCCCCAGTTCCGGTTTCATAGTATGGTAAATTGTATTCTGTTCAAACCCATAAGCCGCTTTAAACAGAGTCCCTTCATCAAATGCTTTGCCAATCAGTTGCATGCCTATTGGCAAACCGTTCTTAAATCCACAGGGTATAGAAATTCCCGGCAAACCTGCCATGTTAACAGGCACCGTCAAAATATCATTCATGTACAAGGTCAACGGGTCTCCAGACTGCTCACCTAATTTAAAGGCGGTAGTCGGGGTGGTAGGTGATACAATAACATCGAAATCCCGGAATACCTTTTCAAAGTCATTAGCGATCAATCTTCTCACCTTTAAGGCCTTAAGATAATAGGCATCATAATAACCAGAACTCAAAGCATAAGCACCCAACATAATGCGTCTTTTCACTTCATCCCCAAAGCCCTGTGCCCGCGATTGAGAAAACATATCAATGACATTCTCAGCCTCAAAATCCCGGTGTCCATAGCGCACCCCATCAAATCGAGCCAAGTTAGCACTGGCCTCTGCCGGGGCCACCAGATAATAAGCCGGGAGAGCATATTCGCTGTGAGGAAGAGAAACTTCCTCTACAATAGCCCCTAGTTCTTCATATTTCTGCAGGGCCTTATTTATGGCCTCTTTTATTGCATCATCAACCCCCTGCTGGAAATACTCTTTGGGGTAGGCAATCCGCAGGCCTTTGACATCACCATCCAGATAACTGGAATAGTCCGGTACTTCTATAGCCGCGCTGGTCGAATCCAGAGGATCATGCCCAGCAATAATATTCATAATCAAGGCGCTATCCTGTACATCATTGCTGAATACCCCTACTTGGTCCAGGGATGAGGCAAAGGCGATAACCCCCCAGCGAGATACCCTGCCATATGTAGGTTTCATTCCCACCACTCCACAAAAAGAGGCCGGTTGTCTAATGGAACCGCCGGTATCAGTCCCCAGAGCAAAAGGCACTTCGCCCGCTGCCACCGCCGCCGCTGATCCGCCGGAAGATCCCCCCGGTACCCTTTCCAGATCCCAGGGATTGTGCGTAGCAAAAAACGCCGAGTTCTCTGTCGACGAACCCATTGCAAATTCATCCATGTTCAACTTGCCCACTAAAACCCCCTGCTGCTCATCTAATCGTCGGGAGGCAGTAGAATCGTATTCAGGAATAAAGTTAGCCAGTATCCTTGAACCACAGGTAGTCTTTACGCCCCGGGTGCAAAAAATATCTTTCAAGCCCATCGGTATACCAGCAATACTATTATATTGTCCTGCTCTGTCCACTTCTCTAGCCTTTTGCAGGGCAATTTCTTCGGTCAGTGTAATAAAGGATTTCACTTTATCCTCAACATTATTTATACGTGTATAAAACGATTTTACGATTTCTTCGGAAGATATTTCCCGGCGGGTTAATCGTTCCTGCAATTCATGCACGCTAAGCTCATATAATTCCACAACCGATAACCCCCTCTACATAATTTTGGGAACTTTATATTGACCTTCTTCTTCAAGAGGCGCGTTGCTAAGCATCTCTTCTCTTGGCATACTGGGTCTTATTGCATCGGCCCGGAAGACATTAAACGCCGGTAAAATATGGGTCAGCGGTTCGACATCATCCGTAGCCAGGACATTGAGAGTATCTGCGTAATTGAGAATAGAACTCAATTGTTCACCAAATTTCTTTTTCTCGTCATCACTTAAGCTCAGCCGGGCCAACATAGCCACATGCTCTACTTCTTTCATAGTTAAGGCCATACCACTACCTCCTTGCCTGTTAAAACAATATTATACCAAAAATGAACCCATTCATCTAATATTTTTCGGGCAAATTGGGGATTTTTGTTGTCTGGCCTCTGAGACTTTGCGGGCCAACAGAGGGACGTTCTTTTTGTTGGCCGTCCCTCTGTTAGCCAGCAACTCTTACCAAGGAAAACACTTTATAAGTGCCATTATCAGGGGGACCAAGAAAAGACCGGGCAAAAGGTTGGCTACCTTGATGCGGGTAATACCCAAGGCATTTAAGCCAATCCCGGCAATTAATACCCCTCCGAACGCAGTAATATTATTCAGCATGGGATC
>JAQUUV010000129.1:3191-6111 GCA_028693695.1 Syntrophomonas sp. | reverse complement strand
CTTATTACAAAGCCTGTAACTGTGAACTCAAAACCACATTACCAATCAAATTCATTCCAGCATCATCCTGCCCGCCTACCCAGCTGCGAACCCTCTTACTGTTGGTTACTATCTGTACTTCCCAAATACTTGATTCAGCCGCCGCTATCTCTTGAGTAACATTAGAAAAGGGTTTTATGTTTACTTTCTTGGTAAACATAATAATAGGCGCTCCTACAGACAGATCATAAACCTTAATCCTGACAGATCGAGTATCAGAAGTATTATTTAGAACATCCACCATGATATGATCCAGCCCCAGGCTGCTGCTAATAGGACCTGTGGTCCGATAATATGTTGTTGCCACTTCACACCATCCTTTCCGCTTTATGCGTGTTATGGGGAGGGTCCTTTCGTGTTATGGGCGTGTTATGGGGACGGTCCTTTTGACACGCTCCCTATGGTACTTGGTGAGCGTGTCAAAAGGACCGTCCCCATAACACGAAAGGACCCTCCCCATAACACGCGCCCATAACACGCATCCCGATTAATACCTCTGCAGCTCTGAATTTAAAATAATATTGCCCGGAAGGTTGGAATTGAGCCTTCTACCTCCAATCCAGGCCTTCACATCTTGGCTGTCTGCGCTTATCTGCACTTCCCAGCATGCAACTTCTGGCCTCTGAGTATCTACGCTTTTAGTAGATTCGGACTCTAGGGTTACATTTTTGCTCAATATATTCTTCTTGGGTGTATAACCAAGGTCATAGAACCTTACCTCAACATGTTGGGTCTTGGAAGAATCGTTGGACAGAACAATCAAGGTGCTGTCATAACCCAAACTGCTGCGCACTGGACCAGTAGTCCAATTATATTTCTTGCTCATAAATAACCTCCTCTCATTGAAACCTAAAGGAATTGCTCTTTGTCTAGCTCCTCCTATTTGAAGCCTTTACAGTGGTATAATACGTTTAATCTTAATAATGGGTTCCTTATATTCCAGATATCTTTGCGAAGAAGCTGCCCCATGGTTTAAACAAAATGTTATTTATGTGGTCCAAGATTATCAGGTGATACCAGCCCTTCATAAATTATATATGTTCAAGCTCACAATACTTGATTCTCCCAGAATGGGGGACGGTTTTTGCTCTTGCATTGCATATTAATTTTTCTTCCCACCATCCAAATGCAAATCTTACAGTTAATAACTTGCTGCCTGGGGATGGTACAAATATAAGATAGGATCCTCCAGGTGGAATTATAAACTTGCCGTCTTCTTCACCCACCACAGTAGCCAATGGTGGTATTTCTCGGTTATAGCCATTAACTCCGCCTTGGGGAGTTCCATTAGTAGCACCTTCATATCTTAACTCTGTCCTGGGAACCCGTAATGGACGCAGGGTGGTATTGGCGGGGGTAATTTGGTCGGATTTAGTACCTGCTCCCGGGGGATTGGAGTCAAACCATATCTGGGCTGAAAATGATGAATCCGTTATATTTGTAACGGTAAATACATTAACATATAGATTCACTTTAGAATTCCAAGGATTAATCAAAGCTCCCCAAGCATTTAAACCTCCTCCGAATATTGCCACCTCACTTTGCCCAACAAAATACTTACCCTCAATCGATTTTTCTAGTGAGACTGGTAGGCTGACCACCTCTTTAGGTCTGTTTTTTTTGCCTACCTGCTTACTGCTTTTCACTTTCGCCACCATATTAACCAACCTCTCAACACTTTATTTTTACAATACTATATTAATATTTAGTGATTTTGGTTTATCATTTTTCCCACAAAGCGAGCTTTTTTTCTAATTTATATTCACACTAATATGTCTTTATCAGCTGCTCACCATGCATTGTTTCCAAGCCAAAAGGGCTTATGTATGTTGCTTTTCACAAAATACATAAGCCCTAAAAAAGTCATTTTATTGGTGTCAGAAATGGAACCCTTCTATTCGTAACGCAAGGCTTCGATGGGGTCGGCTTCTGCCGCTTTGCGAGCGGGATAGAATCCAAAGACCACACCTATCAAGGATGAAAAGCCAATAGCGATTAGTGCCGACCAAGGTGACACCTGCATTTTCCAACCGGATAAGGACCCAAACAAGCTGGACAGCCCATACCCCAAAGTGCTTCCCAAAGCACCACCGATTAAGCAAAGTAGAATTGCCTCAATCATAAATTGATTTAGAATATCACGAGTAGTGGCACCCACAGCCATGCGTATTCCAATTTCCCGAGTGCGCTCAGTGACTGAAACCAGCATGATATTCATGACGCCTATGCCGCCTACGATCAGGGATACGGCAGCAATTCCACCCAAAAGCAGGGTTAATATGCGGGAAGTATCTTCAACGGTTGCTAAGAGCTGAGCCATATCCATAATGCGAAAATCATTTTCAGCGGTGCTGGCTAAGCGGTGACGCTCTCGCAGCACAGTGGTAACTGCATTCTGCAAAAATGGCAGGGCATCCTGCTCACTAGCCTGGACGATAATCTGGCGCAGGTTATTATTCCCCATTAATCGCTGTTGGGCTGTGCTAAGAGGGACATAAATCGTATTATCTGGATCTGATCCGCCCATTCCCCCGACACCCTGCACGGGAAGCACCCCCATGATAGTAAAAGAGAGGCCATTTATTCGCACCCCCGTGCCAATCGGCACTTCAACACCCGGAAACAAATTGTCCGCTACAGTGCTTCCTATGACAGCCGACATGGCCATATTATCCACATCTGCTTGGGTAAAAAAACCACCCGTGGATAGTTTCCATTCCTTAATAGCTTCCATTTCCGGGGTAGTGCCGGCTACTGTGGCATTCCAGGTTATGCTGCCTACTGCAGCGGTAACATTGCTTTCGACCAGCGGAGCAACATTTTTCACATATGGCAGCTGTGCAAGTGCCTGGGCATCTTCGATCCGCAAAACTCCCGTACC
>JAQUUV010000129.1:0-3091 GCA_028693695.1 Syntrophomonas sp. | reverse complement strand
GCACGTTTTTCTGCCTCAGCCCCGCGTACCCCCGCATAGCTAAGCGGTAAACAGACATTCTCGAGTGCAGAAGTACGGGCCAACAGGTTAAAATTTTGAAAAACAAAACCTATACGGCGATTACGCAGGTAAGCCAACTGGTCTCGATCCATTTGCATAACATCGAAACCGGCAAAAGTATAGATGCCACCGTCCGGTTTATCTAAGCAGCCTAAAATATTCATCAGAGTCGATTTGCCAGACCCTGATTGCCCCATAATGGCTAGCATCTCAGGCTTATCTAAGACTAGAGAAATTCCCTGCAAAGCATGGACTGGCGTATCTGTTCCATAATAGGTCTTGGTGATTTGCTCGAGTTTTATATTGATTTTTCCCATAATCTAACTATACACCCTTCCTGTTGTAGCACCATAATATTAGTGTAAAGCGCCCCCGATACCTCCACCGCCTGGAGCCCGCTGCTGTCCACCGGATTGTTGACCATTGCTATTTCCTGACGTGGTAGTCTGCGCAGCTGCATTAGTACCTACTACCACCTGATCACCTGGATTCAATCCTTCGATAACTTCGGTGTTTTGCCCGTCGCTTAATCCGACTGTGATTTGTTTAACGACCGGTTTGCCATCCTGTAAAACCACTACCCGTTGTACCTTCTTATCAGTTGTCGGAGCAGCGTTTTCAGTAGTTTTTGCAGTTCCTGCTGTACCGTCGGCGCTTTGATTTGCTCGCCCGCTTGAATTGGCTTTCGAACTCTGACTATTGGTTTTCAGGAAAGTCTGCGTATAAGAAAATGCTATATTAGGTACCATGGTGACCTTATCACGTTTATCAATGATTAGTTTAGCTGTAACTGACATACCGGCTCGCAACTGGCTAGATAGGTCTTTTGCGGTAATGTCCACCTCGTAGAGTTGCACATTGCTTACGGCCGTTGACTGCGGACTTATCCTAGCAACTGTTCCCTGAAACGACTGACCCGGATAACTGGTGACAGTAAAAACTACCTCCTGATTTAATTTGACGCGACCGATATCGGCTTCGTTTACCATTGCTAATATCTGTAGCTCATTGCTAATAAGGTGGAACATAGGTGATGAAGAATTACCTGTTTCCTGCCCAACCTCACCATTAACCTGAGCAGCTACCCCAGAAAATGGAGCTGTCAGCTGAGCGTTCTTCAGATTAGTTTCAGCGATTACTAATGTAGCCGTCGCATTCTCGATGGAAACCTGAGACGTCTTGATGTTAATCGCCTCAGTATCGTTATCGCGTTTAGCCTGCTCCCAATCAACTTTAGTTATTGCTCCCTGCTTGTATAGCTCATCCTGTCGGCTAAACGCAGCATTGGCTTTTTCATAGTTAAGCTGGGTCTGTTGAAGCTTATATTGTGCCTGCTGCAAATCGCTCTTGGCCTTCTGTACCTGGGCCTGTAAACTCGAATCATCTTGCAAAGCCAGAACTTGGCCTTCTGTCACTGAATCACCACTGCGGGCGTTTAGAGCTTTTAAAGTTCCCTGCTGTCTAAAAAACAGGTCTACTTCATGGAGCGGCTTTACAGTCCCAGTGGCCTGAATTTGATCTACGATGGCACCTGTAGTAACTGGCATGGTCAAATTGACGGGGTCCTTCTTGTTAAATGATTTGTATGTATAATAAGTGCCAACACCTAGACCCACTAGCAGCATAACTATCAGAATAATCTTAACCGGCTTCGGCCAGCTCTTTCTAGTCACCGCTGCATTCATTAGTTCAGTCTCATTCCCTGCCATTTCTTAATCAATCCCCCTCATAAGTAATTATGTGTTATGGGCGTGTTATGGGGACGGTCCTTTCGTGTTATGGGGACGGTCCTTTTGACACGCTCCCTATGGTACTTGGTGAGCGTGTCAAAAGGACCGTCCCCATAACACGCCCATAACACGTCGCTGGCATGCAAATTCCTTTTTTAGCATACATTGTGACAGACAATAATTCAATCAATTTATAATTGGCCTGCCCGATAGTGATGTCGTCTGTTCTGAAAAGCGTAAAGGAGGTAAATTTTAATGTCATTTGAAATAGTCTACCAACTACGCAGGTTTCTTGAGAACCTGCCGAAAGAACATAATAGCCACCCGCTGCGGTATTTTCCTTCCCCCTATGATCCCAGAGACTATATTTACACCGACCTTATCGGTGCGGCAGAGGACGAACCTGCCGTCGCTATTGACTATAGGCCAAACCTTCCTCCGGTTTTCGATCAGGAACAGCGGGGAAGTTGTGTAGCTTGTGCTTCCACCTGGACTATTAAAGCCTATGAAGAAATCAAACAGGGTGATTATCCTACTGACGGACTATCGGCAGCGTTTCTATATAGTCTGTGTAAGCAAAACGATGGCATGCCATCTGAGGAAGGAACTCAGCCCAAAACAGCTATGAAGGTATTACAGAAATATGGGGTTTGCCCCGAGAATATTATGCCTTATTCCACTTTGACAGATCTGCCTGTCCCCCAGGTTCCCCAGGTTTCAGGTAAGGCTCTGGATGCAGGTGCTGTTTTCCGAATTGAAACCTATGCCCAGCTTTGCTCATCATATGATTTGACCCGTAACCAGGTTTTAGATGCTATGCGGCAAGCTTTGAAAAGAGAAGGGCCTTTTATGATAGCTTTGCTGGTATACGATAATTTCGAGCCCGATGAGAACTACTTTCTCCCACTTCCAGAAGGTTCGGTTAGGGGTGGGCATGCCGTTGGAATAGTCGGTGACCTACCTAGCCGAGGCTGTTTGATTCTTAGAAATTCCTGGGGTTCCAACTGGGGTGACCAGGGATACGCATACCTGCCGTACGAATGGATAAACAAGATGAGTAATATGGGCTGGTGTGTGCTTGAAGCCTGGACTGCTTCCGATATCAAGCCCCCTAAGCAAGCGGCACATATAGAAATCACTCCTGGGATGAAATTTATGAAAGTTGATGGCAAACGAGTCGCCCTAAACCAACCCGTAATTTTAAGCAAAGTGTCAAACCCACTGTTGCCTGTAAAAGCAATAGCCGAAAAGATGGGATACAAAGTAGATTGGGACCACCATAAAATAGTAATCACTAAGCT
>JAQUUV010000128.1 GCA_028693695.1 Syntrophomonas sp. | reverse complement strand
TCAGGAATGAAGGCGAAATTCTGGGTTGGACCTACTTGACCAAACCCTGGGCCAATGTTTCCCAAACAAGTGGCAGCGGCAGTCAGGCTGCTCCACATGTCAATACCCAGTGAGGCTAGTACTATAGTTCCTAGAGCTAAAAACATAATGTAGATAAAGAAAAAAAGTAAAACATTAATAAGCAGGGATTCCTTAATGAATTTTCCTCCAAATCGCAGAGGTAAAACTGCCTTGGGATGCACCATCTTCTTTAGTTCGATGATCATACTAGACAAAATGATGAGATAACGACCGGGTTTAATACTTCCTCCCGTTGATCCGGCACAACCACCCACAAACAGCATCAGGAAAATCACCCCTGTTGCTAAGGTCGGCCATAGATTATAATCGGCGGTAGCAAAGCCGGTTGTAGTAACAATAGATACGACTTGAAAAAAGGCTGTTCTTATCTTCTCTTCCCATCCCATAGCTGTTCCTTGTGTATTCAAGCTTAGAGCCACGAACAGGCTTGCCAAAAAGACTATGCCAGTATATAGTTTGAATTCAGCGTCCCTTAGATAGGTTAAGATGCTGCGCTTCTTGAAAGCTAGAAAATGTAGGGTGAAGTTAGTTCCAGCAATAAACATAAACAAAATAATAGTCCATTGTATTAAAGGGCTGGTATAGAATCCGATACTGGCATTCTTGTTGGAGAAACCTCCTGTGGCCATGGTTGCAAAGGTATGGCAGAGGGCGTCAAAAATGTCCATTCCCAGAGCAGAAAGAGTTAAGACGCATGCTAAGCTAATAATAACATAGCTAATCCATAGTTTACGGGCGGTATCGCGAATGCGGGGACTGAGCTTATCTGACACGGGGCCCGGGACTTCAGCCTTGAATAACTGCTTGGCTCGTGCTCCCATACCGGCAATGATCGCTACGAACAGGGCAATGATACCCATTCCTCCTAACCATTGGGTGAGGCAACGCCAAAACAATATACCACGTGGTAAGACTTCTACATCCGTAAACACGCTGGAGCCGGTAGTAGTGAAGCCTGAAACGGTCTCGAACCAGGCATCAGCAAATGATGGTAAGTACCCGGAGAGCATATAAGGCAGAGACCCAAAGGCCGATGCCACTACCCATCCCGAGCTAACCAATAGAAATCCCTCTTTGAAGTTAATACTATCCTGATCTGGATAGACAAACTTTAAAATGAGTCCGCTGATAATAGTCAAAAAAGCTGCTAAGGCAATACTTCGTGTAACATCCTCGTGATATGCAAGCGACCAGGCTAGGCAGCTAAGCATAGCAATGCCAATAATCAAGATAATTCGGCCCATATTGCCGAGAATTACAGCTGGCCTAATCAAAATATCTTGCCTCCGTTAAGAAAGAGTCTTTCAACTTTGTGGATGCTCTTAAGCAAAGAGAATACTATTAAGCGATCATGGGCTTGGATTATAAAGCTGCCATCCGGGATAATGACCTTGTTTTCACGAACCACGGCTCCAATCACTGAACCACTAGGGAATTTGATTTGTCGAATTTCCTTATTAACCGCAGTTGCTCCTGGTTGGACCAAGAGTTCCAACATCTCCGCTCGTTCCTCCCCAAAGAGGGTAACGGATATGATATCTCCAAATCGCATGTATTTCAAAATGGCTCCAGCCGTAAGCAGGCGCGGGCTTAATATGGTATCTATACCGAGTTGTTCTGCCAACGGCATCACGTCAGTACGTTTCACCTGGCAGACAGTTTTCTTCACTCCCAGGTTGCTGGCAATAAGGGAACAGAGCAAGTTTATCTTATCATCATCTGTTACAGCTACAAAGAGGTCAGAAGACATAATGTTTTCCTCCTCTAACAATTGGTAATCGCTGCCATCTCCGTGAATAACCAGTGTGTGTTTAAGCTTTTGCGATATTTGCTGAGCTCTAGCAAGATCTTTCTCAATGATTTTGATACTCATAGCTGGTTTATTATGTTCGAGTATCTGGGCCAAATAGTAGCCAGTGCGCCCCCCGCCTAGAATGATAACCTGCTCAACTTTTCGGGAATAAACGCCCAGAAGTTTTTCTACCGCTCGCATATCGGCAGTCCGGGCCATAAGGTTGATATGGTCTTCTACCTGTAAGATATCATCACCGCTCGGTACCAGCATTCTATGCTTGCGAGCTATGGATACAATATTGTAGGGTACGGAAGTAGGCAATTCTTTAATTCTTTTTCCCAACAGAGATGAGTCTTCTTTCAATTCCAGTTCCATCAGCTGAACCTTGCCATCGGCATAGTAGTCCACATTCAGGGCTTCTGGATTCTTCGCAATCTGGGCAATTTCTTGAGCTGTAACCCGTTCGGGGTTTATCATAAGGTCAATGCCCAGGACTTCATTCAAGAAAAAATCTTTAACCTCGAGATATTCGGGATTGCGCACCCGTGCTATAGTGGTTTTTACCCCGTATTTCTTAGCCAGCAGGCAGGCTACCATATTTAGTTCATCAAACTCGGTAACTGCCAGCAGCATATCAGCGTTGTGCACTCCAGCAGACTCTAATATCGACGTAGATGAACCGCTCCCGCTAACAACCTGTACATCCAGAGTTTCCTCCAGAACCTGCTGTCGGTCCGGGGATTGTTCAATAACTACCACATCGTGATTCTCACCTGACAGCAATTGGGCCATGCTAAAACCCACTTTTCCTGCACCAATAATAATTACCTTCATAACTTACCCACCTACATGTCAAAATACTGAGATTAAGATTGCTTCACCTGATTATATACAAAAAACATTATTATACAAAATGATATTTTTGGGGGGATCATAGTGACAGTTCTGTTATAATATTATCTCAGGTAGTGAGGTTTTTTGCGTTGTCAACAAACAGGAACAGCATAATTTTTGCGAATTCGAAATCTTAAAAAATCATTGCAATTTAGTTTGGAATGTGGTTATATTTCTATAAACCATTGATGGGGAAGTAAAACCATAAACCAACCTTACAGAGAGTCGGAGATGGTGCAATTCCGGCAGGACACGGAATGGAAAATGGGCCCCGGAGGGTGGAGTGAAAAGGTCTTGTGACCTCAGTAGCTACCGACGCAACGCCAGCGTTACTGGGTGAAGGGTGTGTTTGCACTCTGTATGAGAGGATACATAGATTTATGTATCAATTAAGGTGGTACCGCAGGTTAAGACCTGTCCTTAAACTAGGACGGGTTTTTTTATTGCGCCCTTCATTCTCTATCCATAAGCGCTGATGAATAGAGAATCTGCAGAGAGAAAGACATCCATCAATATTTATTTGACAGGAGGAATTTATAATGAAAAGATCACTAACCTTATTGACTTCCGTATGTATGGTGTTTTTATTGTTGCTATCAGTATCGGGATGCGCCAGCGATAAAAACAAAAACGCTGCGAATACAACTGACAGCTCTAAGAAACTGAAGATAGGTATCGTACAGATTGTAGAGCATCCTTCCCTTAACACCATCAGAGAATCTTTAGTGCAGGAGTTAGCCAAAGAAGGCTTTAAAGATGGAGAAAAAATTAGCATTGATTATCAAAATGCGCAGGGTGACCAGACCAATTTGAAGACTATATGCCAGAAATTTGCTAACAATAACTATGATCTCATTGTAGCGATTGCTACCCCTTCAGCTCAGGCTGCAGTGGGTGAAACTAAGGATATTCCGATTGTTTTCTCAGCGTGTACTGATCCGTTGGGATCTGGACTGGTAAGCAATCTGGAGAAACCGGGCAAAAATGTAACCGGTACATCTGATGCGGTATCGGCTGAGAAAATTATGGAATTGGCCAAACGCATCACTCCCAATATAAAAACTATCGGAGCTCTCTACACCAGCAGTGAGACTAATTCAGTATCAGTGGTCAATAATTTGAAAGAATATGCGCAAAAGAACGGGCTTACTGTTAAGGAAGCAACTGTAACCAACTCATCCGAGGTTCAGCAGGCTGCCAGCTCGCTGGTGGGTAAGGTGGATGTTATATTCTCACCGATAGACAATACGGTAGCTTCAGCTATGCCTGTGGTGGCGCAGGTTGCCAATCGGGCTAAAACACCTGTTTATGTAGGCGCTGATTCCATGGTAAAAGACGGTGGCCTGGCTACGTATGGAATTGATTACACCGTGCTGGGCCAGGAGACGGCTAAGATGGTGGCGGAAATCCTGAATGGTAAGAAAGCTGGAGATATCCCGGTTATGACTATGTCTAAGATGAGTATTTACGTAAATAAAGATACTGCCACTGCTATAGGAATCAAAATACCAGAAGATGTGCTAAAAGAAGCTAAGGGGCTGTAAATGACTAGTTTATTTCTTTAAAGTCCTTAAAGTATTTGGAAAATAAAAGGGGTTTAGGACGATGACCTTAATGGCGTTTCAGGGCTCGGTGGAATTAGGAATAATATATGCAATAATGGCACTAGGAGTCTTCATATCCTTCAGGACGCTCAACATACCTGATTTGACGGTAGACGGCAGCTTTGTTCTAGGAGCGGCTTTCTCAGCTGTAATGTGCAGCAGCGGTCAACCGCTTCTGGGAATAGTGGTGGCGTTCATAGCCGGGTGCCTGGCGGGATGTATAACTGCCCTGTTGCATACCAAGCTCAAGATTCAGCCATTACTGGCAGGAATTTTGGTGATGTTGGCTCTTTATTCTGTCAATTTAAAAGTAATGGGTAATAGAGCCAATATCCCCTTATTGAACAAAACAACCATATTCAGCGTTCTACAAAGCACTACGGTGGGGGCTTACTCCCAGTTGATTATATCCTCAATTATTTTGCTGGTTGTTTTGCTGTTGCTGGTCTGGTTTTTAAAAACCAAGCTGGGCTTTGTCCTCAGAGCTACCGGTGATAACGATCAGATGGTCAGAGCCTTGGGAGTAAACACCGATTTTTTAATTGTGTTAGGGCTGGCCCTTGCCAATGGCTTAGTGGCCCTGACGGGTGCCATGATAGCGCAGTACCAATCCTTTGTCGATGTAGGCATGGGTATTGGTATGGTTATTATTGGATTAGCTTCTGTAATTATCGGAGAAGTAATATTTGGAACGAATTCCTTGCTGCGGCGGCTCATTGCAGTTATTTTAGGTGCCATACTCTATCGGTTGGTTATCGCTTTTGCCCTGGAACTGGGGATGCCGCCCACGGATCTTAAATTAGTCTCAGCACTAATCGTCGCTTTAGCATTAGCCATGCCAGTAATTAAGGAACGTCTGGTTAGGTTGAAAAAAAGACGGTCTGCCATGGACAATAATCGGGGAGGGCAAGTCTGATGCTAAAGATTGAAGGTCTAAGTAAAACATTTGGACAGGGGAGTATAAATGAAAGGTTGGCAATTGATGACCTCAAGCTGGCACTTTCTGAAGGTGAATTTGTAACCATAATTGGCGGCAACGGAGCAGGAAAATCGACGTTGCTTAATTGTATAGCCGGGGTATTTGAAATAGATAGCGGCAAAATAACGATTGATTCAATGGATATCACCTTCTGGCCAGAATTCAAACGTTCACAGTATATAGGCAGGGTATTTCAAGATCCATTACGTGGTACAGCCTTTGACATGACCATTGAGGAAAATCTGGCTATAGCCTATGCCAAAGGTAAACCTCGGGGACTTAGGCCTGGAATCAATAAGGCTGATATTAAGCTGTTTAGGGAGCGATTAGCAGTTCTGGAATTGGGTCTTGAGGATAGAATGAATCAAAAGGTGGGGCTGCTCTCCGGGGGACAGCGTCAGGCGCTAACCCTTCTAATGGCGACCATAGCTAAGCCCAAGTTGCTTCTGCTGGATGAACATACTGCAGCGTTGGACCCAGCGATAGCCAAAAAAGTTACACAGCTCACCAGTGAAGTTGTATCAGAACAGCAATTATGCACCATAATGGTAACCCATAATATGAAAGCAGCATTAGAATTCGGTACCAGAACCATCATGATGCATGAAGGAAAGATAATTCTGGACATCCAGGGACAAGAAAGAGCCGAAATGACGGTAGATCGATTAATAGAAATGTTTAGTAATAAAAGCGGGATGGACCTGGACAATGACAGGCTATTGCTAAGTTAGTATGTGCCTCCTATTACCGAATTAACATAGCCT
>JAQUUV010000127.1:4171-6161 GCA_028693695.1 Syntrophomonas sp. | reverse complement strand
AAATCTACGGTAAACTCTCGTTTAAATCAATATTAGAGCATATTCGCCAGTAAATTATCAAAATATTTTTTGTTCACACCCATATTATAACAATTTTTTTAAATTAAATGTTGTATTCTATTCTTGCACATAAAGATGAGCACCATATTTTGGGTCATTATAGAGGGGAGAATTAAAATGTTCAGCGATATAATAAAGAAAATTTCGTCCTTTTTGTGTCTTATCATCATACTAATTCTTATAGTAACACGGAATGAAGGTGTTTTTAAAGTAGTTCCTGAATCAGAAAATTGGAGTAATCTGCTGAATATGACAGCCTTCTCCTCGGATATATCGACATTTGAGATACTTATATTTGTGCTAATCTGGCAGCTTTTCCGCCAACGCCATTTTGGGTCTCCACTGTTAATTTACAATGATGTCCTTTACAGCCCTTCTCTGAATAGTGATTCCCAGAACTCTATAACTGATTTATCCGTACAATTTAACTCCGGGCAGGAACAATATCAGAAGCAACTTGAATTCCAAGCCTACCTTCTGGACAATCTTCATAAAAGTATCATGGTCATAAATAAGAATGGCGAAATCATCTATGCCAATCAACTAGCCTCCTATCTATTTGGAATTACCCATGATAAGGCAGATAGTTTTTCTTGCGAAAACTGCCCCTTTGATCAAAATAAGTTAGACATAATCAATGACTATCTTAGCTCAGGTAAGACCTGGAAAGAAGAGCAGGCCATTATGGTGGAGGGAGTATTGAAAACCATGATGCACCGCATCGACCTCCTTAATAAACATGATGGCATTGGTGCGATGGTTATCATCTCTTATGATATAACTGATTTAACCGAGGCTCGTCAGGATGCTGAGACCGCTAATGTTGCCAAAAGCCATTTTTTAGCCAATATAACCCACGAACTGCGTACTCCAATGATAGGGATATTAGGTTCCGTGGACTTGCTCGAACATAATCTTCTGAGCCATGAACAAATCGACAACTTAAATACCATAAAAGAATGCGGAGAACGACTCCTGAATATTATTAGCGATATACTTGATGTATCAAATATTGAAACCGGATTGTTGGAACTAAACCCATCCCCAGGCAACCTGTATGAAGTCCTCAAAAAAACTACCGGGATTATTGAAGCAGATCTCTACAGCAAGGGACTATTGTTAGAGCTAGAAATCGATAAGAATCTTCCCCATACGGTAGTACTTGATCAGATTAAATTGCGCCAGATAATCGCCAACCTTTTGTACAATGCTGTAAAATTCACCCTCCGGGGCGGAATAAAAGTTACAGCCAGCCTGGAAACCACTGGTGTCGACCGTAACTGGCTCCTGGTTTCCGTAGCCGATACCGGTATCGGCATTCCCGAGGACAAGCTAGAAAGTATTTTCAACTATTTTACCCAGGTAGACAGCTCTACCTCCAGGAGATTTGGTGGAACCGGCCTGGGGCTATATATCTGCAAAAAACTGGTCGATCTGATGGAAGGGGAAATATTGGTACAAAGCCAGAAGGGGATAGGCACCACCGTTAGCTTTAAAATCCCCCTGAAAATTGACCTCGAAGTAAAACATGAAATCATTTTAGCCCAGGATCCAGCTATTGCTGCGGTTGACGAGCTATCCGCAGAATTTATACCTATTACCGTATTGCTAGTGGAAGATAACGAACTAAATCAAAAGCTGGTAGCCCAGATGTTAATAAACTATGGCTTTGAGGTTATTACCGCCAATAACGGCCTGGAATGTTTGAATCTACTGCAGCGCAAAGACATTGACATGGTGCTGATGGACATGCAGATGCCTATAATGGATGGCTATGAGGCCACCCGCATCATTAGAGAGAACCGGGCCTGGTATGATCTTCCCATTATTGCTATCACTGCCAACTCCATGAGCAATGACCGCGACAAATGTCTGGCCTGTGGTTGTTCATCTTACCTGGCCAAGCCTTTTAAATCAGAAGCCCTGGTAC
>JAQUUV010000127.1:0-4071 GCA_028693695.1 Syntrophomonas sp. | reverse complement strand
TTATTGCTGTCGAGTGATCCCGGCCTGTGTAGTAATTATACCAAGCAGATGTTTGATATAAATCCCAGTTAACCGGAGGTACATATAAGGTATCTAGTTGACATTCTTCGTTATAAGCCTTAAGCATCGAGTAGGCTTTAACCCAGATACATTTCTTTTCATTAGGGAAAACTTCACACCAACCATTATAACTCCCGCCACAGGCACCATTACGTTGATTCTTCGGGCACCCTGACATTGGACAAAGATAAGCAATATCCAGTAATGCGCAATCTCCACAATCTTTACAGTCGTTTCCAATTACTTTAAGGAAATGCTCAAATGTGTGTTTTCTTGGATTTTTAACACCGTTGTAAAAACGGCTCATTAAAGGAAATAAATTTTTATCAGGCGTAAAAAATAGATGGTGGATAAAACGCATTAAACGATAATTAAGTCCCACCGGAACGTCAACCGGCAGATTTTTGCAATTAACCGGTTTATTGGTATTAAGGCTAGTATTCGAGTCTTTTTCAAAAAAATAAAATCCATTGGGTTGGGGATAATCAAATTCAGGTATAAGCTTCATCCAGTCGGCACTAAGTTCTTCACCTTTATCAATAATATACTTAACTTGTTCATATTTAATATTATGGCCTCCCAGGTGTACTCCATCAAAACCCATGCCTTTCATAAAGGCATACATTTTAGCAGCCCGAAGTAAACGTGCACTTACACCTTTGTCTTCGGCAGTCCTTTCCTGATCAAGTTCGGCTAATAGCTTGTCGGAAACCACACAGCCCGGCAATTGGTTTGAGTTCATTATTTTACCCGCACCAAACGGCAGAATATAGATATTTCCAATTACAGGTATATCTGAGTTGTAACTTTTAATAAATTGCAGAACCTCGTGAAACTTGCGGGCATCAAAACCTAACTGAGTAACGATAAAGCTAGCTCCATTAGTAATCTTTTTATGGAGTTTGTAATATTGAACTAAAAGTTCGGCTTCAGTAGTTTTAAAGGGCGAAACAACACTGCCAGCAAAGAAATCGCTTGGCTGATGATTAGTTATACCTTTCGGTTCACGGATTTCCAATCCCTTATTCATGCTGGCTATCAGATCCATAACATGAATCGAGTCCAGATCAAAAACAGGTTTAGGACGACCCTTAAATCCGTTAGTAGGGTAATCACCGGTCATCACCAAAAGGTTTCTGATGCCGGCTCGGTCCATCGCGTAAAGCTCAGATTCGATCTGGTTACGGTTTTTATCTTTGCAAGTAAAGTGAACTAGCGGTTCAATACCCAGCTTTAAAATTTCCATCCCCAAGTAAGTAGCCGATAATGCAGGCTTCCCGCCGGGATTATCTGTAATGGTAAGGGCATTAATTCTACCATCTTTTGCAGCCTGTTCTGCTGAAAGGATAGCATTTTCTTGAAGCTTTTCATGTGCTCCACGGCCGGGAACTAGTTCCCATGTTACAGAGAATGTGTTTTTATCCAGTAATGATTCCTTGAATTTATTATTAATCTGCTTCTCCTCCCCTAAAACCAGCATCTATATATTTTTAGTATAATAATTGGCAGGGGTTAACTGCTTATCATTATGAGCCGTTAATGATATTTGCATGAACGGCTTTATATTTGGTCGTGTTAACCATATATAAATTATAACATAATTCCTATATTACCTTTATATCCGTGGAGTTGTACCCCCATAATAACCTACACTGATATTCGGCTAAAAGAAAATTACCTTGTGCTATGATTATTAAAAGTTTATTCTTGGGCTGAAAGGGTTTGTTACTATGAGAAAATTAATAAAAAGACCGTTCATTTTTGATGGTGCAATGGGTACCTATTATACAAGTATTGCTAAAAACCCATTAAGCCACTGTGAGCTTGCTAATCTATATGACAGAAATACCATATTAAATATCCACCGGGAATATATCAATGCCGGTTGCCAGGCAATTAAAACCAATACCTTTGGAGCCAACCAGATAAGCCTTGCCTGTGATTTTGTTTATGTAAAAGAGGTTATTCAACAAGGCTACGATCTGGCAATGGAAGCCACCAATGGTACCGAAGTGCAGGTTTTTGCTGATATTGGTCCTATACCAGTTGATGATATGACAGATTTATGGGACGGATACCGAAAAATTGTAGATGTATTCCTGGCATCAGGAGCATCAAACTTCATATTTGAAACCTTTAGCAGTGATGAACATTTATTAGAGCTTTCCCAGTATATAAAGGATAAAAATCCCCAGGCGTATATTTTGGTAGAATTTGCTATATCGCCAGAAGGATTCACGAGGCTTGGTAAATCTGGCCGTAAACTAATAGAAAACATTTTACAGATACCTACTATTGATGCCTGTGGTTTTAACTGCTATTCGGGGCCTTACCATTTGCTGGAATACATTAAAACCTTTAATACAGAGAAAAAAACGATCTCTGTTATGCCCAACTCGGGGTATCCAACAATAATAAACAATCGTACTTTTTTTGATAATACCAAAGAATATTTTGCTGCTCAAATGTTGGAGATAGCTAAACAAGGGGTTGCTATCCTGGGTGGTTGCTGCGGTACAACTCCGGAATTTATCAGAGAAACTGTCGATAGACTAAAAGGTTTGTCTCCCGATGAAATTGTTTCCAATATACAGATTGAAAAGACACGCATAAAGAAAACTCCTGTGAGGAATCTTCTTTTGGAAAAGATCAGTAATGGTCAAAAAATTATTGCGGTTGAATTGGACCCCCCCATTGATACAGACATAGATTTTTTTATGGATAGTGCGAGAAGTCTTAAAAAGCAGGGGGTTGATGCAATAACTATTGCAGATTGCCCGATTGCTCGAGCAAGAGTGGACAGCAGTCTAATGGCCTGCAAGCTCAAAAGAGAGCTGGATGTTACAACGATTCCTCATATGACTTGCCGGGATAGAAACATTAATGCTACCAAAGCCTTGCTCCTGGGGTTGAATATTGAGGGGATAAACAATGTATTAGTGGTGACTGGAGACCCTGTCCCCACAGCCCAGCGTGACGAGGTGAAGGGCATATTCAGCTTCAATTCAGCAATACTGGCTAATTACATTAGTAATTTAAATGAAACGGTATTTGAATCCCCTTTTAATATTTGCGCTGCCTTAAACGTAAATGCCAGAAATTTTAGCAGTCAACTGCAACGTGCCCAAAAGAAAATCCACAATGGTGTAAACATGTTCTTAACCCAGCCAATTCTAAGCAACCAGGCTATCGAAAATTTGAAAAAGGCACGTGAAGAATTAAATGCCAGGATCTTGGGTGGAATTCTTCCGATCATAAGCTACAAGAATGCTTGCTTTATGAATAATGAAATATCGGGAATAAGCGTGGCAGATGAGATTATTGAACTGTACAGGGATATTTCAAAAGAAGAGGCCAGTAAACTTGCCGTTGATATATCCACAAAAATGGCAGAACAGATTTTCCCTTATGTAGACGGGTATTATCTGATAACGCCCTTTAAAAGAATTGATATTATTTCTGAAATCATTACTAGTATACGTGATATAAATTAAACACAGTAAAAGGGGTTTCAGTTATAAGTCTGAAACCCCTTGATAACCGGTCTACCTATTTGAATTTAAAGGTTTTTGATCAACTCATCTGCAAACTCTGAGCATTTCACTTCGGTAGCGCCTTCCATCAGACGGGCAAAATCATAGGTTACAACCTTGCTAGCAATGGTTTTTTCTATTGAAGCAATGATCAAATCAGCCGCTTCATTCCAGTTTAGATGCCGGAACATCATTTCCCCGGATAGAATGACCGAGCTTGGGTTAACCTTGTCTAGCCCAGTGTATTTAGGTGCCGTCCCATGGGTGGCTTCAAAGATGGCATGCCCGGTTAAATAGTTGATGTTAGCTCCGGGGGCAATACCTATGCCTCCTACCTGGGCTGCCAGAGCGTCAGACATGAAGTCCCCATTCAAATTAAGCGTAGCTACTACATCGAATTCTAACGGACGAGTAAGAATCTGCTGCAGGAATATATCAGCAATGGCATCCTTAATAATAATCCTGCCCGCTTTTTCAG
>JAQUUV010000126.1 GCA_028693695.1 Syntrophomonas sp. | reverse complement strand
ATATTCAAACCAACCACAACCTCAGTCAGACAGTAAATTCTGATGCTGCTAAGCTTGGAACCGCAGTATTAGGCGAAATCAGAGCCTTAGTGGATGCCATCAAGGTGGGCAAGCTTGACGCCCGGGCCGATTTACATGGAATAAATGGGGCAGATAAAGAATTGTTAGAAGGCATTAATGGGATGTTAGATGCGGTTATTGACCCCTTGAACCTGGCGGCAAAATGTGTAGATAGAATTAGTAAAGGCGAAATCCCGGAAAAGATAACCAACAACTATCAAGGAAATTTCAATGAATTCAAGAATAGCCTGAATGCCTGTATCGATGGTCTGGGAGGTTTACAGGAAAGCAGTGCGGTTCTTAAGAAAATGGCGGTTAATGATTATACCATAAAAGTAGAAGGTCAATACCAAGGGATATTCGCGGAAACAGCTCTATCCGTAAATGAGGTTAGAGACAGATTACTACTAGTGCAGAATACCGTAAATAATATTGCTCAAGGCGATTTAGGCAACTTAGAAGAATACCAGGCAGTTGGTAAACGTTCGGAAGGGGATCAGTTGATGCCTGTATTCATCGCTATGATGGAAAATATCGAGAGAATGGTGAATGATGCAGACATGCTGGCGGATGCAGCAGTGGCAGGAAAACTGGATATCCGTGCTGATGCCAGCAAACACAGAGGAGATTTTAGCCTCATAATAGATGGCGTAAACAGGACTCTGGATGCTCTCATTGAGCCGATAAAAGAAGCCGAAGAAGTATTAGCGGAAATGGAAAAGGGAAACTTACAGGTAAGTGTTCAAGGCAATTATAAAGGAGATCATGCCAAGATAAAGCATGCATTAAATGGAACTATTAATACCCAGTTGGGATATGTAAGTGAGATTTCTGATGTACTAACTAAAATGGCCCAGGGAAATCTAGATGTGGCTATAAGTGCAGAGTATCGGGGGGATTTTAGCGAAATCAAGGATTCTCTTAATCTAATTATTAATTCATTCAATGATACTCTAGGGGATATTCACCTGGCATCAGACCAAGTAGCCAATGCCTCTTGTCAGGTAGCCAGTTCCAGTCAGATGCTGGCCCAGGGAGCTACCGAACAATCCAGCGCCATAGAAGAGTTAACCGCGTCTATAAGGCAAATAGCGATTCAAACCAGCCAGAATGCCGTAAATGCCAACCAAGCTAATGAATTGGCATTAAATGCTAGAGATAATGCGGTTGAAGGCAATAACCAGATGAAAGGTATGCTGGAAGCTATGGAAGCTATAAACGAGTCGTCCGGAAATATATCCAAGATTATTAAGGTGATTGACGAGATTGCCTTCCAGACCAATATCTTAGCTTTGAATGCAGCGGTTGAAGCTGCCCGGGCAGGACAGCATGGCAAAGGGTTTGCAGTTGTAGCCGAGGAAGTAAGGAATCTGGCGGCCAGAAGCGCCAGCGCGGCCAAAGAAACCACGGATATGATAGAAGGTTCCATTAAGAAGACCGAAGCGGGAACTAGGATTGCCGGCGATACAGCTACTGCTCTAAGCCAAATTGTAGAAGGTGTAACCAAAGTGGCAACGCTAGTGGGAGATATTGCTGTAGCCTCAAACGAACAGGCTTCTGGCATAGCTCAGATTGATAAAGGTGTAGAACAGATATCTCAGGTGGTGCAAAATAACGCCGCAACCGCCGAAGAGAGCGCTTCAGCCAGTGAGGAACTTTCTAGCCAGGCTTCCTTACTTAAGGAAGGGGTAAACAAATTCAGTTTAAAAAAACGCGGATCGAGCTCGACCATAGACCTGCAGTCAATTAGCCCGGATATGTTAGAGATGTTGGAAGAGATGCTGCGACAAAGAAAAAAACTGGGCCCCGATAGCCAGAATAGAACCAGTAATAGTGTATTTAAATCTAGTAGTTCCAAAGCCAAAATATCACTTAGTGATAATGAATTCGGGAAGTACTAAAAAAGGTGCTAGTACGCTGCCAACCTTAATTCTGTGTGTTATTCGTCGTAGGAAAATTTTTGTAGGACAAGGCGGAGGATTGAGTAATACTGTATGTATTGCGATTGACGACAACGCAGTCATACGGAAATTTGACCGGCGATAACATATAGAATTAGAGTTGACAGTGTACTGGAAAGGAATATGATATGATTCCAATATCTGAGCAGGAATTACAACTGTTGCATCAGTATGTTTACGACTATTGCGGAATAGCATTGAATAAGAAAAAACACCTGGTTGAAGGAAGGTTATACAAGTTATTAAGGGAGGAAGGCTTTAATAGCTACTCATCTTACTACAACTATTTGCTTAATGATAAAAGCGGAGCTGTTATTAAAGCTGTTATAGACCAGATTTCAACTAACCATACATTTTTTATGCGGGAGAATAAACATTTTAGTATTTTCAAAGACCAGGTACTGCCTCATTTGAAGGCAACGGTTAAGAATAGGGATTTGCGAATATGGAGCGCAGGTTGTTCCAGCGGAGAGGAGCCCTATACCCTGGCTATGATCATTGCTGATTTCTTCGCGGAAGATAAGGCAATTTGGGACAAAAGAATACTGGCTACGGATATTTCCATCCGCGCTCTGGAAAAAGCCAAAGCAGGCATGTATAATACTGATGAGATGAAATCATTACCTGAAAATTGGAGATTGAGCTATTTTAATAAAATTGATACCAATAAATATCAGGTTAATGACAAATTGAAAAAAGAAATTATCTTTAGAAGATTTAATCTCATGGATAAGGAATTCCCTTTTAAAAAGAAGTTTCATGTAATTTTCTGCCGCAATGTAATGATATATTTTGATAACGCCACCAAAAATGACATCATAAACCGCTTTTATGATTATACTGAACCAGGCGGCTATTTGTTCATTGGACATTCTGAGGCCCTTAATCGAAGTGATACCAATTATAAGTATGTTATGCCGGCAGTATATAGAAAGGGGTAGGGATTTTTGCCAGCTATGAAGAAGATCAAAGTCCTCATCGTAGATGACTCCTTTCTATTTCGTGAAACACTAGCCCAAGGATTATCCATGGATCCTATGATTGACGTTGTAGCTACAGCCTCAGATCCATTTCAGGCCAGAGATAAGATTTTAGAATTTGAACCAGATGTTATGACCCTTGATATTGAAATGCCTAGAATGAATGGGATTGAATTTCTGCGTCGGCTGATGCCCCAGCATCCAATCCCGGTAGTTATAATTAGTGCTCTGACGGAAAATGTTTTTGATGCACTAAACGCCGGAGCAGTAGATTTTGTTCCCAAACCTACTGTTACCAAGGCTGAAACACTACAATCTCTAATTAATGAACTAATTATCAAGATAAAAATAGCCTCAACCGCCAAAGTCGCGCACTGGAAAAAAGATATAGATTTATGGGAAACAGGTAGCAAAGTATACCGTGGTGATATACATACCATTATTGGTATAGGCGCTTCTACAGGAGGGACCGATGCTATTTATCAGGTGATTAAATCCTTTTCCAAGGATATACCAGGAATCGTTGTAGTCCAGCATATGCCCGCGGGTTTCACAAATATGTACGCCCAGAGATTGAACAGTACATGTTCCGTCGAAGTCAAGGAAGCCCAGAACGGTGATCGAGTAACACCTGGCAAAGTGCTAATCGCTCCTGGGGATTATCATATGCAAGTTAAAAAGGCGGGGAGTGGATACACGGTAAAATGCATGACGGGAGATAAAGTGAATGGGCACTGCCCATCGGTAGATGTGCTTTTTAATTCCCTGGCTGAAAACGTGGGCAGTAAAGCGATAGGTGTTATATTGACCGGTATGGGCAATGATGGCGCAAAAGGATTGTTGGCTATGAGAAATAACGGAGCCAGAACCATCGGTCAGGATCAAGAATCCTGTGTTGTTTATGGGATGCCGAGGGTAGCTTATGAAATAGGAGCAGTAGAAAAACAACTTCCATTGGAACGCATACCGCAAAGCATAGGGGTACTACTCAAAAACCGCTAATAATTTTACATAAGGAAATATAGAATTTAAGCTCGAGCATCTTAATGATGCTTTTTTTGTTGCAAATATTATGCGTCAAGTATTGATTTGGCCGGATTCTGTCTAATCGGTGGGGGATAAAGTGGAATATCATGTCAATTGCATATCTCCCTGATAATTATTTGACTTATAATTCTGTTAGCTTTGGTCTTGACAGGGAAATATAAATCAGAGAGATAGCAGGACGAAGAAAATAGAATTGATGTAAGAGATGATGGACCCGGTATTCCAGAAGAGGAACAAGAAATTATTTTTAAATGTTTATTTAGGGGGAAAGATAAGAAATATAAGGTTTGCTAATCAGGTTGACACGTAGTGGACATGTTGAATAGCTGGAATAACACATAAATATTAGGGGGTGTGATTGGAAAAATGGAATGGAAAAACCCAAAGATAAAGCGCCAGGTAATAGCCTATTTTATAATTCTGTGCACAGTTTTAATGCTTTTTATTGGCTATCAATTAGTGCAATCAAAGAATGAAGTTATAGCCAGCGTAAATGGGGAAAAGATCACTAAAGATCAGTTATACGATGCATTGGTGCAGTCAAGTGGGAAGCAGGTTTTGGATTCACTAATTTCAGAAAAAATTGTTGAACTTGAAGCAAAAAAACAGAATATCGTAGTATCTGATGACGACATTCAAAAGGAAATAGACAAATACTACGAACAGTATGGAGGCGAAGAAGGTTTTAATCAGGCATTGGCAACCAGCGGTTATACATTGGATCAAGTCAAAAAGGATATCATCAGCAATCTGAAAGTGAAAAAAATCCTAGAACCGCAGATTACCATTACTGAAGAGGAACTTAAAGCTTATTTTGAAGAAAACAAAGCAACGTTTGCCCAGGAAAAACAGGTGAAAGCCAGCCATATTTTGGTGGATAGTTTAGAAATAGCCAATGAGGTTAAACAAAAATTAGTTGACGGTGGAGATTTCGCTCAATTAGCAAAAGAATACTCAACAGATCCTGGGACGAAGGAAAATGGAGGAGATCTCGGGTTTTTTGGGAGTGAACAAATGGCTATAGAATTTGAGAAAGCGGCTTTTGCTTTAAAAGTTGGGGAAATTAGTGATCCGGTCCAGACAGAATATGGTTACCACATTATCAAGCTGGTTGATAAAAAGGATGCCCAGGAAGCTAATTATGAACAAAGTAAAGCCGAAATAAGAGATGCTTTGCTTGAAAAAAAGATAGGCGAGGAATATGACAGTTGGATGCAAAACTTATATCAACAGTATGACGTCAAGAATAACCTGGTCAATCAATAATAACGGAAGCCTAACAGCCTAATCATAAAGAAGTGATAGGATGATAAATATAGGATGGAGTTGTGGTAAATGGATCAATCGAAAATTGCTCTGCTTAAGATGTTTGATGCCCACAATACTACTCAATACGTACCTCTCGAAGAAATATTAAAAAACTTCCCTAATGGTATCGAGGATCTGAAGACATTATTAGATTTAGGTCTAATCAGCCCATACGATGATAATGAACAGTTTGATCCACAGGCAGACATTTTGGAACAGTTAAAGCCTGGGCCTAAGCTTACTCAAAAGGGTGCTAATTTATTATTACGCTATCGTTTTGTGTTTTAATTATTTGCTGGTAAATGGAGGTTATTATGAAGCAAGCAACATTAACGCGGGGCTGCTAAAACTACTGGAATGGTTTATACTATGGGTTGTGATTACCCGGTCGCTTAGAAGTTTAGGGGAATTTATTTTTATAAAAGTGAGGCACTAAGATGGGCAAAATTGCAGGCACTGGTTGTCAAGCCTTGATTCCAGAAGAAGATAGATCAGAGCTGCCAAAAATTGAACGAAGTATTATTACTAAGTATAGAAAACCAATATGGTCAAAGTTTGTAAAGGCAATCAAGGATTTTAATTTAATTGAAGATGGGGATAAAATTGCGGTGGCTGTCTCGGGGGGTAAAGACAGTACCCTTATGGCGAAATTGTTTCAAGAGCTCCACTGTCATGGTAATCGCAATTTTGAATTAGAGTTTATTGCGATGGATCCCGGCTATCATGAGAATATCAGGAAATTATTGATCAGTAATTGTGAGCAATTAAATATTCCTATTACGCTTTTTAATTCTAATATTTTTAACATTGTAGATAATATTGC
>JAQUUV010000125.1 GCA_028693695.1 Syntrophomonas sp. | reverse complement strand
CGAAGAGGTAATGCTGGGCGAACTGGTTAAACTAGGACGGGAGTACAAAATACCGGTTATGCATGACCTGGGCAGCGGTATACTGACAGATCTGGGAGAATGGGGACTGAAAGATGAGCCCACCGTTAGTGAGAGCGTGGACAGCGGCGCGGATGTTATTAGTTTCAGCGGGGATAAGCTCCTCGGTGGTCCCCAGGCAGGCATTATTGTGGGCCAGAAGAAATATATCGCCGCCATGAAGAAAAACCAGTTAACCCGCGCGCTACGGGTGGATAAACTTATCATAGCGGCTCTGGAAGGAACCTTACTGGAATACCTGAGCGGGAATCCGCTGGAAGATATACCGGTGCTTAAAATGCTCACCATCTTGCCAGAAGAATTACAGGAACAGGCGGAGAGATTAAGAGCGGATTTATGTGAGAAGCTAGGGAGCATGGGGGGAATCGAAGAGATAAGCGTTATAAAAACAGATGATATGATAGGAGGAGGAGCCTACCCTACTTACAAAATTCCCGGTTATGGGGTACAAATAGCCTTCGAAAAGAATCAACTGGAAACGTTGGCTAGACAGCTAAGGGTAATGAACCCCGCGTTGCTTACCCGTAAACAAGAAGACAAAATGCTCATCAGCGTGCGAACTTTGCTGGCAGGAGACGTTAGCATTCTAGTTGAGTTAATAGGGCGAGCTCTCAGGTTAGGGGCGGGCTGTGATTCGGAACCGGGAGGAAAGCTATGAAAAGGCTTATCATTGGAACCGCCGGACATATAGATCATGGTAAGACTACCCTGGTAAAAAGACTGACCGGGATAGAGACAGATCGGCTCAAAGAGGAGAAGCAAAGAGGAATATCCATTGAACTGGGCTTTGCGCCGTTCAACCTGCCGGGGGGTCAAAAGGCCGCTATAGTAGATGTACCTGGACATGAACGCTTTATACGTCATATGTTGGCTGGAGCATTTGGAATTGATATGGTCTTGTTTACTATTGCAGCTGATGAGGGGGTAATGCCACAAACCCGCGAACATGCAGATATTATTGAAATGCTGGGGGTAGATAAGGGCATAGTAGTTATTACCAAAATGGATATGGTAGATGAAGAATGGCTCATGCTAGTAGAAGACGAAATAAGAGAATACATTGAAGATACGATATTAAAGGGCTGCCCGATAGTGGCAGTTTCAGCGGTCACTGGCGAAGGTATTCCAGAATTGCTGCAAACCATTGAGCAAGTAGCCGCAACCGTAATAGAAAAGCCGATAGTGGGACAGGCTCGATTGCCCATTGATCGGGTGTTTACCATAGCGGGTTTTGGTTCGGTAGTAACCGGCACCCTGTGGTCGGGGCAGATTCATGTGGGGGATACCTTGGAATTAATGCCAACCCAAAAAACAGTTAAGGTGCGCACTCTGCATGTACATAATGAAAAGGTGACCACGGCTTTTGCCGGACAAAGGGTAGCGGTAAACCTGCAGGGAATTGAGGTCAGCGAGATTAAAAGAGGCTATTTGTTGGCCAGCAGCGGATATCTGACTCCCAGTTACCGGGTGGACACCAAATTAAGACTTCTAAGCAGCAGCACCCGCACTCTCAGGAACTGGAACCGGATCAGATTTCATCTGGGAACCGACGAGACCTTAGGAAGGGTGGTACTTCTTGATCGGGATGAACTGATTCCTGGTGGGGAAGCCTATGTGCAGATCGTTATGGAAAAACAGGTGGTAGCCTACAAAGGAGATCCCTTTGTGATACGCTATTACTCCCCGGTTGATACCATCGGTGGGGGTAGCATCATAGACCCAAATGCACCTCATCAGAAACGATTTAAGGAAGAGGTTTTAAATGACCTGGCAGTAAAAGAAGAAGGTAGTCTTTATGATGTGGTATTACACGAATTGGAGAATTCGTCTCAGGAACCCCTTACTGTAACTGAACTGGCCAAGAGAACGGGCAGTCCAGAACAAGCGATTATCGAAGAAATCAATCAATTGCTAGAAGATGAAAAAGTTGTAGATATAAGTCGTAAAGAGAGCTATTATCTGAGTAGTTATGGATTGGAATTGATTTATGAGCAAATTGCTGATACCATTATCCGTTATCAGGAAAAGTACCCGCTGCGGTCGGGTTATCCCAAAGAGGACATGAGAAGCCGCCTTTTTGGCAAAATTAATCCAAGGGTCTTCAACACCATAATGAAATACATTGAAGAAGAAGGAAGGATTGTCACCAAAAACAGCATGGTGGGGATTCCTGGCTACCTACCTGAACCTAGTGAAAAAGAAAAACAGATTATTGCAAACATAAAGATTATAATGAAGAACAGATTATTTACACCTCCGGGTTTGGATGAAATAAGTACTATTTCCAGTCTGCCTGAAGAGGAAGTCATTGAAATCGTTGCTTATTTAACCGAGCAGGGAGAATTGGTGAAAATAAATGAAAGCTTGTATTTTTCCAGAGCCGCGATAGAAAACGGACACGCACTCTTAAACGAATATTTCACTCGGGAGAAGGAACTTACTCTGGCCACAGCGCGAGATATTTTTGATACGTCTCGCAAATATGCACTACCATTGATAGAATACTATGATAGAACGCATTTTACTCGCAGGGTCGGAGATATAAGAGTAAAATATCAACCGAGTCGTGAAAAAAGCGCAGGGGAGGTGCATACGACTTAGCAATCAGGTGGTCACAAAAATTTAAGGAGGTATTCGATGAAAGGGAAAATGAGTAAGAAACTAGCAATCCTAATGGTAATGGTGTTTGTGTTCAGCATTATCGCCGGTTGCGGTACCAAGACTACCGACAAAAGTGATCAAAAAGCTGCTGCAGACAAAATCCCGGTGGGAATTAATGTGGAATTATCCGGGGATGTAGCCAGTTATGGAAGTAACTGTGCCAATGGAGCTGAGCTAGCTATTGAGGAAATCAATAAAGCTGGTGGTGTTTTAGGAAAACAACTTGAGCCTCTGAAGAGAGACTGTCAATCCAAAGCTGATGAAGCTATGAACTTGAGTGCAGCCTTGGTTGGAGAGAAAATAGTTGCCCAGATCGGACCACTGACCACTGGTAATGTTGCAGGCAGTACACCTGTTATGATGAGTAAAAAGGTACCTTTGATCGCACCGGCCGCAACTGCAGTTAATGTTACGGTGGATGAAAAGACCGGCAAAGTTAATGATTATATCTTCCGGGTCTGTTATTTGGATTCTGACCAGGCTAATCGTATGGCTGAATTTGCCAAAAATGACCTGAAGGTTAAGACTGTCGCCATTTTTGGCAGCACTTCTGATGAATATGCGAAAGGCTTAGCCAAGTATTTTAAAGAGAGTTTTGAGAAAAATGGCGGAACTATAGTTGCTGAAGAAGGTTATGTAAATGGCGACAAAGATTTTAAAGCCGCCTTGACAAAGATTAAAGGCAAGAACCCTGAATTCATCTATGTTCCGGGCTACTATACCGAAGTTTCCGTGCTGATCAAACAGGCTCGCGATTTGGGCATCACTACTCCTATCGGTGGTGGCGATGGTTGGGATTCACCCGATATGATTAAGGTAGCTGGTGCAGCAGCACTCAACAACACTTATTTTACCAACCACTATTCAGTAGAAGATCCCGATCCAACTATCCAGGCTTTTGTAAAAGCCTACACGGCTAAATATAATAAGGCTCCAGATTCTTTCGCTGCTCTGGGATATGACGCAGCTAAGTTGTTGGCTCAAGCCATTAAAGATGCTGGTGCAGCTGACCCGGTAAAAATTAAAGATGCACTGGCCAAAATTAAGGATTTCCAGGGTATTACTGGTAAGATGAGCATTAATGAACAGCATAATCCAGTTAAGAAAATAGTTATAATTGAATACAAGGATGGGAAACTAGTATCCAGATAAGAAACTACTTGAATATAAAGAGAGGGGCAACCCTCTCTTTATAAAGTTATAATTGAAGGTAGTAGTTAAGGAAGTGACAAGCTTGCTTGAATTTTTGCAACAAATAGTGAATGGGTTATCCCTGGGAGCCATTTATGCCCTACTAGCGCTCGGGTATACCATGGTCTATGGGATAATCATGTTAATTAACTTCGCCCATGGAGATATAATGATGGTGGGTGCTTATGTAGGTTTTTTTTCTGTGACAATGTTCGGAACCAATGTTTTGGTAGCTCTGCTGGTGGCCATGTTTGCCTGTGCTTTGCTGGGCGTACTAATAGAAAAAGTAGCCTATAAACCGCTGCGGCATTCTAGCCGTATAGCCGCCTTAATAACTGCCATAGGAGTATCATTATTCCTGGAATACATTATGATTTATATTTTCACCCCCAATCAGCGAGTTTTTCCGGCGGAAACCTTCCCTTTATATAATTATCATTTGGCGGGATTGGTAATTTCCAACAAAGACCTTTTCGTTTTTGGTTCGGCTATTATCCTCATGATTATCCTGCAATATATTATTAAAATGACTAAAACAGGTAAAGCCATGCGGGCGGTTTCAATTGATCAGGAAGCGGCTGTTCTTATGGGAATCAGCGTTGATCGCACTATATCCATTACCTTTGCGATCGGATCAGCCTTGGCTGCAGCTGCCGGAGTATTAATAGGAATTTACTACAATACCATCAATCCACTCATGGGGATCATACCCGGCATAAAAGCTTTTGTAGCCGCCGTGCTGGGTGGGATAGGCATCATCCCGGGTGCTATGGTAGGCGGTTTTTTATTAGGCATGTTGGAAACGCTGGTCAGTGGCTATGGCAGCAGTCTTTATCGGGATGCAGTAGCCTATGGAGTTTTGATTTTGATATTACTGATTAAACCTTCCGGGCTTTTTGGTAAAAATACCGGCGATAAAGTGTAGGTGATGGACATGCAAGAAATGAAAAAGAGCTGGGGAAAATTTATAATTGAAGTGCTGGTACTAACCGGATTATTTATGCTGGTTCAGTATGCTGTTAGCAACGAACTTTTAAACTCATACTATCAGATTAATCTAAGTTCTTTGTGTATAAATATCATGTTGGCAGTGAGCCTGAATCTAATCAATGGCTTTACCGGGCAGTTGTCTCTGGGACATGCCGGCTTTATGGCTGTCGGGGCTTATGCATCAGTGGTTATGACGAATATGATGGGACAGCCATTTATCGTTGGCATCATCGCAGCCTGCCTGGCAGCAGCCTTGGCTGGATTCATAATTGGAGTACCTACTCTGAGATTAAAAGGTGATTACCTGGCAATTGCTACCCTGGGTTTTGGTGAGATAATTCGGGTAGTATTGCAAAATATAGATTACGTAGGAGGCCCTGCCGGAATTGTGGGCATTACCCAACTAACTACCTGGCCCTGGTTGTTTGGAGCCACAGTTTTAACAGTCCTGGTGATCGTAAATCTGATTAATTCCAGCTATGGAAGAGCCATCATATCTGTACGGGAAGATGAGATTGCTTCCGAGCTGATGGGAATAAATATAACTCGTTACAAAGTACTGGCCTTTGTAATAGGTGCCATGTTTGCCGGTCTGGCCGGAGCAATGTATGCTCATTATTTCTATATTATTAAACCCGGCACTTTTAATTTTATGAAGTCTTTTGATATTCTAGTTATAGTTGTGTTGGGCGGATTGGGTAGTACTACCGGAGCTATCATAGCTGCGGCTCTTATAACTGTCTTAACCGCTGCTCTGCAAAAATGGGCCGCTATTCGCATGATTTTATATTCCTTGGCATTGATTTTAATAATGATATACAGGCCCCTGGGGCTAATGGGGAATAAGGAATTAACCACTAAAATGTTTGGCAAGATTTGGGGTGAAAAGAAATGAACCTCATGGAAATAAATAAGCTGCATAAATCTTTTGGGGGTCTTAGTGCGGTATTAAATTTAAATTTTTATTTGGAGAAAGGTGAGTTAGTAGGTTTAATAGGACCTAATGGCGCAGGCAAGACCACGGTGTTTAATCTGATTACTGGCGTATATAAGCCGGATCAGGGGAGCATTATTTTTACAGGTCAAAGCCTAGGCGGACTTCCGCCTTACGATATATGTAAAAAAGGAATTGCCCGGACATTTCAGAACATTCGCCTATTCCGCGATTTAACGGTACTAGATAATGTTAGAATAGCTCTCCATAAGGATGTTCCTTATGGATTCTTAAGCGCTATTTTGAGAACTCCGGGGTTTTTCCGGGGTGAAAAGGAAATAG
>JAQUUV010000124.1 GCA_028693695.1 Syntrophomonas sp. | reverse complement strand
CTGCTGTTAAAAGCAAATCCAACCCCATGCCCAGGTTCCTTTTTCCTGCCATTCTAGTCACCACTCCTGGCTATAATAGATTGAGCTAATTGCATGTAATCAGAAGCACCTCTACAGTTAGCTGCATATTCAAAAATAGTCTTGCCGAAGCTAGGTGCTTCAGCTATTTTAATGTCATTTCTTACCGCAGGCAGCAATCGGTCATCGCCAAAATTTTGACGGATCTCTTCTACTACATTGCGAGCTAGATTGGTTCGCATATCACATTTGATGGGCACAATACCCATAAGTCTTAATTCCGGGTTCAATTCTGCATTGACTTTATAGAGTATGTTGGTCATCTGCGCCAGGCCATCCATGGATAAAAAGGTCGGCTCAATCGGTATCAGAAGCCAGTTAGCAGCCACCAGACCGTTTACCGTTATTAAGCCCAGGGAAGGCGGTAAATCTATTAATATATAATCGTAAATATTTTCAACTTCTAAAAGCAAATCTCTCAATAGTGATTGGCAGTTAGAAATGTCTGCCAGTTCGATTTCCAACGCGGATAGATCTGGCTTGGAAGGTATCAGGTCAAATCTTTGCTTACCCCGAATAATAGTTGTAGCAATCTCACTATCCGCCTCTGGATCTGCCATCCTTATATGCAAGAGCTCATAGATACTCACCGCAAGCTGGTAAGGCATAATTCCGCAACTTATAGTAGATTGAGCCTGAGAGTCGGCATCCACAACCAAAACCCTTTTTCCTTGGCGCGCCAGTCCATCCGCTAAATTGATAGTAGTGGTTGTCTTGCCGCTGCCACCTTTGCGGTTAGCCAGTACAATAGTCGCTGCCATGTTGCTACCTCCCATTTTCACCCGTGGTATCTACTTGCAGAAACTGAGCCGTATTTAGAATCAGCACCACACTGCCATCACCCAGGATGGTTGCTCCGGTGTAAATCTTCAGGCTGGCTAGTTCCTCTGTGAGGGCTTTGACCACAAATTCTTGTTCTTTTTGAAAGCGGTCAATTATCAGGCCAAATTTAATCCCCTCAACTTTTATGACCACGACCGCAATTAAGTCGCTTGCACCCTTCGGGCACGCCTGATGTTCGCTGTCGCTCACCACTAATGTTGCAAAGCGTTGTTCCGAGGATTTATTCGCAAACTTATCACCAATTTTTAGGATATCTCTTAAATCCATAAGCGGTAGTATCTCTTCCCGGATATCCGCCATCATGCTATTTTGATAAATTCTAATCCTATCCCGGGGTAGTTTGACAGTTTCTTCTATGGAATCGAGAGGGACTATGAATCTCTGGTCAGCAGATTCCACCATTAGACCCCGAATAATTGACATAGACAGGGGGATCTTCAGGGTGAAAGTAGTTCCCACATTGATAGCGCTAGACATGCTCACTGAACCACCTACGGATTCAATATTGTTTCTTACTACATCCATACCCACTCCACGCCCGGACAATTCACTTACTACATCCTTGGTACTAAAGCCGGGAGCAAAAATGAGGTGATAGGCATCTTCGTTACTCATGCTTTCAATCTGTTCAGCTTTTATCAATCCCTTTTTTAGGGCTTTGAGCTTTAGTTCTTCGGGATTTAAACCCTTCCCGTCATCAGATATTTCTATGGCTACGTAGTTACCCTGATAATAGGCTTTGAGGCGTACCTTTCCAGTTTCAGGCTTACCATATGCTCGGCGTTGCTCAGGCGGTTCGATGGCATGGTCAACCGCATTGCGTAACATGTGCACCAATGGATCATTAATGGCCTCGATTACGGTCTTGTCTAACTCGGTATCATCGCCCTCTATAATAAATTCCACCATTTTACCAGCTTTTTTAGAAGTATCACGAATGGTACGTGGGTAACGCTGGAACAATACCTTCAATGGCACCATGCGAACCGACATAATCGCATCCTGGAGTTCATCGGAAATCCGTGCCAGCTCTCCTGCCACGCCTTTTACCTCACGAGAAAGAGCTGGCATTTCATATTCCATGCCAATCTTACTGGACAGGTGAAAAATGCGATTCTTGGATATAATCAGCTCTCCAATCATGTTCATCAAGCGATCCAATTTATCCTGACTGACCCGGATGGACTGCCCGCCAATCTCAGAACTAGCTCGCACCTGTTCCACCATGGCGGTCTCTTTGTTTCTGGCTATGCTCTGCTTAGCCACAGCAATTTCTATGTCTTTCGACTTCACCATTCCGCTGTCCACCAAAATTTCGCCCAGCTTCTTTTGCTGACCCAGAGCCCAATCCATTTGCTGGGCGCTAACTTTTCTTTCAGCTACCAGAATTTCTCCCAGCCGTTTTTCACCATACTCAGCCGGCACTTCCACCAGCATCTCACGAATAGTGTTTATCTTACTTTCCAATAACTCTTTGATTTTTTCATAGGCATTTTTCATATAATCTAATAAATCAGAGCTGAGCACATCTTGCTCCGGAACATAACGGTTAAGACGAGTTAGGAATTCATCCACAAATTGCTCCACCTCGTGATAATCCAGATAACGGGCTGTAGATGTCAGGCTTTTTAAGGCTCGGATGTATTGTTTCAGCCGCTTAGCATTAATCGGGTAGTTTAATTTAACTGTGCTGAGAAGACCAGACATGGAATCAAGCGCCTGACTGCTTATATTAACAAATGCGGCCAACTGACCGGGCATATTTTCAACTGCTTGGCTTTCCACTACGTTATTTTGTTGTTCCTCTTTCTTTGACACGAATAATGATTCAATTTTATTCATCAGATTTTGAATTGAATAATCTCCCGGAACCGGTTCAGTGACCAGCTTAGTAAGAACTGCCACCTTATCAACTGCTGCCAGAATAAGGTCTATAGCCTCGCTTGACGGCTGTTGGGATTGATTGCGATAATTTTGCAGAAGGGTCTCCGTACCATGGGTCAGGTCTTTTATTGCTAAAATCGGATCATCAGGGTTATCCTGCTCCTGCATGCTGGAAATAACACCGGCCCCGCCTTTGATACTATGAAATCCACGCAGGATAGCGTTTAAGATTTCCGGGTCACCATTGTGCTTTTCCAGTTCCACGCACTTCTGTTCGATGGTATCGAGGTGTTCAAAAGTTTCTTCTATAAAATCTAATATCATCTGATCCCGAAAGGAAGACATCTCCAGTTTCACAACGGTTTTTGCAGATTCTGGTGTTTCACCCTGCGGGTACGCCTGATGTTCGCTATCGCTCTCCAATAATGTTGCACCCTGCGGGTACGCCTGATGTTCGCCACCGCTCACTATTGAGGTTGCGGGGCTATCACCATTAACTGCGTCAGGTGGAGCTTCACTGAATTGGACTGCATTAGCCCTAAGCCCCTCAGCTTCCTCTACAAATTCACGAAAACCCAAATCATTAATCTCAAGGTCAAAGGATCCCCTGGGAGGGTTGTTTTCCAGCTCTTGTATATGGGCTTGCAATTGTCTTACCTGCAGGTTAAGAATATCCACCCCACGCAGCAATATATCTGTAATATCCGAGCTAGCTGCATAAACTCCCTTTTTTATATCTGTCAAAAATGATTCCAGCGTGTGGGCGGTATCTTTGATAGGTACGAAGTCTAAAAAACTGGCAACACCTTTGACTGAATGCATAGCTCGGAAGACCCTGTCAACCAGCTCCAAATCAAAATCCATTTCCAGCCTGAGTATACCTTCTTCTATTCCATTCAGGTGTTCAGTCGATTCCTCAACAATACCCTGCAGTATGTCTAAATCGTCCGATTCAAATGTGAATTTCACAGGGTTTCTCCACCTTTCATTACACTCCCAATAGCATACGAATATTCTCCAGTAGCACATCAGGATCAGTGGGTTTAACAATATAGACATTGGCTCCGGCTTCAAAACCTCGCTCGCGGTCTTTAAACTCATCTTCTGTGGAAATAATGATTATGGGTATATCTTCATACTGGGGATCTTCCCGCAGGCGCTCAATAAAAGTATAGCCATCCATATTGGGCATGTTTATATCGGTAATACAACCTAGAAGTTCTTGATTGCTGCCATAGATTTTCTCCAAGGCATCGGCTCCGTCTACCGCCGTAATAATTTCCAGACCGATGGTCTTTATTATATAGCTGTGGAAATTGCGAATCATTTCAGAATCATCCACGATAAGAACTTTCCCTCCCATAATATCCCTTCCTTCTTAATAATAGTATTAATGATGCTACTCTCCATATACCATGACAAGCCCTATGTTTGATATACAATATGCCCGTCCAATCGTTTCACCTTAAAGGCTGTGCTAATCCGGCTCAAGGATTCAGAATGGCCCAAGAAAATGAACCCTCCTTTGTTGAGCATTGCATAGAATTTCTCAACCACCTGTTTACGAGAAACATCATCGAAGTATATTAACACGTTTCTGCAGAAAACAAAGTCATAGTTATCTTCATAGCGCAACGCACGCCGATCCATAAGATTCAGGTGCTCGAAGACCACCAATTCGCTGGCTTGCGGTTTGATCTGGTATACACCCGGACGAGGATTAGTGAAGTATTTTGTCAGGTAATTGTCCGGCACATCTTTCACCGAGCGCTCATCATAGATCCCTCGACGGGCAGCAGCCAGAACATTTTCATCCAGGTCACCCGCCTTGATCATCACTTCCCAGCGATTGAAATCATCCAGCATTTCTCTCAAAATAATAGCTAGGGTATATGGCTCCGCACCTGTGGAACAACCGGCGGAAAAAATCTTAATCGTCCTATCGCCCTGAGCCAGTTTGCGTTGCACCACTTCGTCCAAACAGGCTTCAGCAAAAACTTGAAGCTGAGAAAACTCACGGAAAAAATAGGTCTCATTGACCGTTAAAAGGTTCATCAATTCTTGAAATTCACGACCGTCCCGGTCAAAAAGCTTCAAGTGTTTGATATATTCGTCTATCTCTCCAAAGCTGCATGCCTCCATACGCTGCTGTAGTCTCTTTTTAATATAATAAATCTTGTTAGCTTCAAAGCTGATCCCAGTTCGCTCATAGATCAGGTTTCTCAGCTTCATGAAATACTCTAAATGTAATTCCACTATATATCACCTCATCTATGCAATTGGATAAGAGACCGGTCAATGGCTTCCAATAATTCTTCGTCGGTCACCTTATACTTAAGTTCGGTTAAAACCGCTTGTCCCTCTTTCTGGCCATATATTCCCAATCCTTCTACGGCTCCCTGACAAATAAGCAGGTTGTCAATAGTAGCGTATTTGACCAAAATAGGAAAAATTCCTTCATTATTAAACGCAGCCAAAAGAACCAGCAGTTCATATTTATTAATATCATTGATACCGGTTTCCAAATATGCGATCAGCCCGGACAATAATTCTTCGTCCAGCCTGTCCCGGTGAATACGATGCAGAATTCCTTGAAGAGCATTTATAATTTCTTTATGCATAATATGACCCTTATCCCGCATCAAATCCATAATCAATGGCAGATCATCTTCAGTTCCTCGATAAGCAATAAACTTCAAATACGAGTATAATTCCAGGGGATTAATCAAGCGGCTGTTGGGATAAACTGCTGCCACAGTGGCCACTGATTCTTTATCGGCTATAATAGCCAAGGTTTCCAAACAAGTGCAGCGCAGAAGTAGACTGGGTGTATTTTTGAGCAACGCATTAATCCGGCGAGCATATGCATATGATTCCATCCGTCCTAAATACTCAACCGCCGTAATAACAATATTCATATCTACATCATCCAGTGCTTCTGCTATCATATTAGCACTATAGCCGTTTTTAAGTTGCATAACCACATCCACGGCAAATTTTCGCACATCTTTATCAGGATCGCTTAATAGTTTTCGGATTGGCTCTATGGCATTCCCCCCTTGAGCCGAAAGAATATCTATGCTGGCATTGCGAATAAATGCGTCATCACTGCGCAAAAGCGGAATCACATTGTCAAGCAAATCTGTGCCGTTCATGGTTTTAAGACTGTTCACTATCGCTTCTTTTACAAAACGGGATGTTTCAATTTGCAGTCTTTCCACTAAGGGAACTATGCCCTCGTTCAAACCATCATAAGCAATATCCTCGGCCGCAAAAGCCCGTTTCTTCTCATTTTCCGAGTTAAGATCGCTAATATAATCCAAAATATCGACCATGGGAATGACACCTCCACTTCAGTAATCTTTTCTCCCAAATCCCTTAATAAATATTAATAAAAAACT
>JAQUUV010000123.1 GCA_028693695.1 Syntrophomonas sp. | reverse complement strand
GGATTAATAACAATACCTTTTCTGTCAAAGTATTTTGCAGGTGTACGGTCTAACATCTAAACCACCTCCTCAACAAAGTTTGCTTCAAGCATAGGCTCGATTCTCCAGGGGGGCTGTACTAAATTCCATACCGGAGCCGTTAAACCCATGGCTATATCCCTGGCAAAAGTTGCTGCACCCTTGAACCCAGCATAAGGTCCGGTGTAATCATAGGAATGCAGCTGTTTGGAAAAGACCCCTGCTTTATGGATTTGATATTTTTCTTTGATTCCTGCACAAAAAATATCCGGTTTTAATAGTTTCATAAACTCATCAATTTCATAATGATTAATGTCATCAATTACTACGCTGTTGTTTTTCATAGCCTTAATCATTCCACCAAAATAATTTAGGGGTATCTGGCTATTTAGTTCTTCATATTTTTCTCTGGAAAGAACTAGACGATAGTGCTGGTCATCGGGCTCAAGGTGCAATTCCTCAATATTTTTACTGTCTGCATCCACTTTCATAAAAGGAATTACCTCACTGCCTTCATAGTCGTCCCGATGGGCAAATTCAAATCCGGCCAGTACTGTATCCATACCCAGGGCTTCAAACAAGTTCTGATAGTGAAGTGCCCGTGAGCCCCCCACATAGAGTGCAGCGGTTTTGCCCTGACAGAGCTTTTTATATTCTTGAACTACAGGCAAGACTTCGGCCAGTTCGTCTGCTATCACTTCTTCTGTCCTGGCTGTCAACTGAGGATCGTCAAAGTATTGGGCCATATCTCTCAGCGAATCGACAACGCCTTGGAGACCAATGAAGTTGACTTTAAGCCAGTCAGTACCATATTTGGTGTGAACCATTTCGGCGATATAATTAATGGAGCGATAGCATTGCACCAAATTTAGATTGGCTTTATGAGCATTTCTAATCTTTTCTATTGAGCCATTTCCGGTCATAACTGATACTATTTCATAACCTATTTTGGTCAGAATTCGTTCGATCTCCCAGGAATCACCGCCAATATTATACTCACCCAGAAGATTAATCGAATATTTACCTACCACCGCATCTCCGGTGCCGATTATATGCTTAATCAATTGGTTATTGCCAATATGATGTCCGGCTGACTGGGTCACTCCTTTGTACCCTTCGCAACTGAAAGCTAAGACTGTAATCTGATATTTTTCTTCTGCCCAACTGGCAACTGCGTTAATATCATCACCAATTAGACCAACGGGGCAGGTCGAGCAAATCATTATGTTTTTGGGTTTGAATATTTCCATGACTTCAGTAATAGCCTGCTTTAATTTTTTTTCCCCTCCAAATACGATATCGCCCTCCTGTAAATCGGTTGAGAAGCAGTAATTTAGGAAATTATCTTCTTCACCCTCATCTAATCTGGCTTTATTGCGTCTGGTGCCCCAGCTGTAATATCCACATCCTATCGGCCCATGAGTAATAATGACAGCATCTTTTATGGGACCGATAACCACCCCTTTACAGCCAGCATAACAACATCCTCTGCTGCTGATGATGCCCGGAATGGTCCGGGTGTTAGCTGTTATGGTTTGCGGATTTTTAAGGTCATGATCCACCAGCAAAATATGCTCTTTTCTATTTTTAAAGACACTTGCTGGATATTTGTCAATTATGCTGCTAACTTTGTTTTTCATGAGTAAACACACCTCCACTCTTATAGGGCAATTTCTCCGTTTTCACCAGTCCTAATCCTTATGCAGTCCACGACAGGCACTACGAATATTTTACCGTCACCTGCTTTACCTTTTTGATTAACAGAAATGATAATATCAACTAAAGTTTTAACTTCATCATCCTTCACTATTATCGACAGCAACCTTTTTGGTACAAGCCGGTGTCCTTCTGAGATAGCTTCAGCGATTAGAGGAGAAGAAAATTCATTACCGTTTACCATAGATTCAATAAGCGAGAAGTCAATCTTCTTTTTACCTCTTCCCAAAACCCTTCTGGCATTCAGGGAAGGGAAACCTTCCTTTAAAAGAGCTTCTTTGGTTTTATTAATCATATCCATGCGAATAACTGCCAGTACTTCTTTCATGAAAGTCCCTCCCATCTATAACGCATTGTTGCCAGAACTTATGGTATAGACCTCATCGACAACGCTCACAAATATCTTTCCATCCCCAAATGCTGCTTTTTGTGGGGTCCGGGCATTCCTCATAATTATCTTTATGACGTCATCCTTATCTTCGTCATTAACTACCATCATCAGCATTTCCTTAGGGATTTCGTCATAAACTACATCTCCGATTTTTAAACCCTTTTGTCTTCCTCTTCCCATTACGTCCATTTTAGTAACAGCAGGAAAACCACCATCACTTAATTCTGATAAAACAATACCAACTTTATCCGGTCTAATAATGGCTTTTATCATTAACATAAAATAACTCCTCCCAATATGTCGATTTATTGATGCTCTTAATGCTCCCAGTCAGAAGAACCGTCCCCTTGCCTCCTAAACGATTAAATTCCCAAGAAACCGTATTTCATCATTAATTCTTCAAGTCTATCCTGATTCATAGGTTTGGGAATAACGAACATATCATTTCCATCAATCGCCTTGGCCAATCCTCGGTACTCATTTGCCTGATTTTCATCCGGGGCAAACTCGATTACCGTCTTTTTATTAATTTCTGCTCGTTGTACCAAATTGTCACGAGGTACGAAATAGATCAATTGACTTCCCAGTTCCTTGGCAAAAAACTCTAATAGATCACGTTCTCCATCAACGTTTCTACTGTTGCAGATAATGCCACCTAAACGGCATCCACCTGTATTGGCAAATTTCAGAACACCTTTGGCAATATTGTTGGCGGCATATAAAGCCATCAATTCGCCACTGGCAACAATATAAATTTCCCGTGCTTTTCCTTCTCTGATAGGCATGGCAAATCCACCGCAAACAACGTCACCCAGAACATCATAGAAAACGTAATCTAAATCATCAGTATAGGCACCCAGACTCTCTAACATATTGATAGAAGTGATGATACCTCTTCCTGCACATCCCACACCGGGTTCCGGCCCTCCAGACTCAACACATCGGATTCCGAAGGCACCTGTTTTAAGAATATTATTGAGTTCGACCTCTTCACCCTCTTCACGAAGCGTATCAAGTACACTCTTTTGTGCCAAACCTCCTAAAACAAGCCTTGTTGAATCTCCTTTCGGGTCGCATCCTACAATCATAACTTTTTTCCCCATTTCTCCCAGGCCTGAGGTTAAATTCTGGGTTGTAGTAGATTTACCGATACCACCTTTTCCATAAATCGCTATCTGTCTCATTCCTATTCCTCCTTTCAAATATCAAATGGCGCCTTTCATCCGTCAAACGAAAGGCACCATTACCTCAATACTTATGCTTTTTATGGGACTATAATAAAATAAATAAACAACCTCCTATTTCTAATAGTGTTGTGATTATTGCATTGAATCTATAATTAAGAAGGGCGCTTTCAGGGTAAATTCCTGAGAGCGCCTTTACTCTATAGATTTTGCATAGAAAATGCCCCGAACCAGTATTTGGTTTAGGGCATCATCACCAGTCTATCAATATGAAAATGTTGATTTAAAAATAAAATGCCTCTCGAGAAATTCTCGAAAGGCCTCTTTGCCAACGATTTAGTTGATGTCAGTAAGTATATACATCCATTTCTACTTTTTCAATAGTTTGCAGGCAGGTATACATTATTCTTGGCGGACATCAAGGTTCTACCGCCCTAAAGTCAATTATAGCCACGTTCTCCAAATGGCTGGACTCTTTCCAGCCATTTCTGTTCAAGCTTTTTCAAAGCATCCTTCTCGTCAAAATACCCTTCTTCTTTCTTTTCCAGAACCTCAAGGACTTCAAAAACAAAGGCCTCGGCTCCAAATTGCTGCAAGTCCTGTTCCAGCTTTTTGTTTGGAAAACTACCATTTTTTAACCCAAATAGTTTGCCATTAATGGTCTTCAGGTTCCTGGTACTGGTTATAAAAACTTTTTCGTTCTGAATATTCCGAACCTGATAAACTCCCGCATTTATTTTAATTTCTTTGTACTGTTGCTTTAGTTCTTTTTTTCGGTCCATATTCATTATCCTTACCTCCAATCATTTCTTCAGCCAATATTGACTTCCATCAGATTTCCTGTCTAAAAATCCGTAGTCAATTAAATACCTTCTCAAGGTAGCATAATCATCATAAGCAGTTTTCAATATCTGATTAACTTCCTTCTCATCATAGCTGCGATCAAGTTCGAATCGCTTGGCAATCTCCCGCAGGACGACTAATTTATCCTTTTGCTTGCGGGAGAAGGTTTTTAAGGGTCCTTTTATGCCATCAGGAAAGTACTTCGTTAATATCGCTTCATTTTCTTCCTGGGTGACATTATAACGGTCATCAACCATCCGAGCAGTTTTATGAACTTCTAAAAAGGCTGGCGCATAGTTATCTTTTTCTTTCAAAAGCTCCATCATCGCTAAAAATATTTTAGCCTGGCGCTCCTTCTCCTTTAACACAAAACGGTGGTTGCGTATGGTAGAAGCACTGCCGATTCCCATTTCTGCTTGGATTTCCTTATCGCTTTTGCCCTGGTAAAAAAGCTCCAGAAGGCCTTTTTGATGGTCGGTAAGACCGGTAAGTTTCTTATCCAGATGGATTAGGTATTCAAATACGGAGTGATGTGTTTTCTCTATATGAACCCGTACATACCTACCTGATTCATACATTACCCCGTCCTCAGGGTATACAATCCCTTTCTCAAAATACTTGCCACATAGCAGACATATATAATGATTATTTTCTTCTATATATCCACATTTGAGTTCTTCCAGGGAAGCATTCCAGAATAATTCCGAAATATCCATAACATAAACACAACCTTTAAGAAGTTTATTAAACTATAGACATTATAGAATAATGTTTGGATATAATCAAGTATATTGAACGGATTAAGTTCTCTGGGACGGGTATCGAGAGGGGCGATAGTAAGTTTAATTTATAAGTTAAGGGAGCTTGTTCTATAATATAGTAGGGTAGTAATGCTTTGGAAAATACCCCATCATGCATGTAGGATACAACCACCGGTGAAAATGGCATTTGTCGAGGAGCGAATACTGTGAAGATTATTCACTTCGTTCAAAATGACACTAAGCAAATTTTTTGCTAAAGGAGTGGGATTTTATATGAAAGTTTTAATAAAGGATGGCCTTATCGTTACCATGAATGCCGATCGGCAGATAATTCAGGGTGACATCCTGATCGAGGACGACCGGATTAGCAAGTTAGGCGATGTGGAGTTACAGCCAGTAGATAAAACTATTGATGCCAGGGGAAAATTAGTGATTCCAGGTTTGATCCAAAGCCATGTTCACCTGTGTCAGACTTTGTTTCGCGGGATGGCTGATGACCTTCAGTTGCTGGACTGGTTGAATCAAAGAATCTGGCCCTTGGAGGCAGCCCATGATGAAGATTCTTTGTATTACTCAGCTCTCCTGGGGTGTGGTGAGCTCCTTCGGGGTGGGACCACCTCGGTTATCGATATGGGTACTGTAAGACATACCAGCGCTATTTTTGAGGCCGCATCCAGAGCAGGTATTCGCTACCTGGGTGGCAAATGCATGATGGATCATGGCGACGGCAATGCTGCTCTATTGAGAGAAGAAACTACTAGCAGCCTGCAGGAAAGCGTAGACTTAATGGAAAAGTGGCATGGACGGGAAAATGGACGTTTGAATTATGCCTTTTGTCCTCGTTTCGTACCTTCCTGCTCGGAGGCAATGCTGATCCAGATTAAACAACTGGCTGATGAGTATCAGGTTCCTGTACATACTCATGCTTCGGAAAATAAGGCTGAAATCGAACTGGTTATAAGGGAACGGGGAAGGCGTAACATCGTTTACCTTAATGAATTGGGATTACTTAATGAAAGACTCATACTGGCCCATTGTATTCAGGTTAATAAAGCAGAAAAGGATCTTTTGACCATGGCTAAGGTAAATGTAGCTCACTGTCCATCTTGCAATTTGAAACTAGCCTCTGGAATAGCTCCGGTGCCTGAATACCTTAAGCGGGGGGTTAATGTATCACTGGGGGCTGATGGGGCTCCCGCTAACAATAATCTGAGTATGTTCATGGAGATGAGAATGGCGGCCCTCATTCAGAAACCTCTCTGGGGACCTACGGCCATGCCTGCAGAAGAGGTATTTGCCATGGCTACCCTGGG
>JAQUUV010000122.1 GCA_028693695.1 Syntrophomonas sp. | reverse complement strand
AATGTCGCAGTCACAGTTACCAGTAACCCATAAGCCAATATTTCAAAAACTCTTTTACGGTCAACTAGCTTCCACCAGATTATCCAGGGCACGATAGTCAAAGCCACGTTTAACCACCAGGTCCATTTGTGAATATCATCCTGCAGCCAATGGGCCACCGCCAGGTCTTGCAATTCTCTTCTAGCTTCTATCACCTCTTGGTAGGAAACAGGTCGGCTGTTCAACATCAAATTCACTGCTCCATTCCAGTTAATTTCATCAAATCAAGTATGCCCTCCCCTAGCTGGAATATGCCCAGGGACCATCAATTAGGCCCCCTAGGTCAATTCCCCTACATTGTTCAACTTCATTTTAACCTCAACCTTAATATTGACATCTCCTATAAAATCCTCATCAACCTTATCTTTCAATTCTTTTCTCCATTTAGCCAATGCATATTTGCTTATATCTATGCAGTCTACCTGGTATTCCTCCTGCATTTTTTTGATGAATTTTTTACTATCTTCTGTAACATCAGCTGCTATTTGATCTTCAATCATTTTGCGCAGGTCTTCGTTTTTGGTAAATAATTTATCGGTCTGGTGTTCGGCCAGGCTTCCTTCCAGAATAATCGTTATCTGAAAGGTAAAATCATCACCGTTCCTTTCTACCTTTACCTTGCGACTATTTTTTATATCTACGGAGCCCTTATCAAACATCTTGCCATCTTTCTTTATTATAAATGGAATATTACCAGTACTTTTAATACCCCGTAGCATCATTAATATAGGAGTTTCATTCAAATTTGCCTTGCCTATCATTCGACCCTTTTTAAAAATGGCAGCACCTGCAACCTCCACTTTTTCTCCTTTTATTGTTAACAAAGGCATAATCGGGTTTTTTCCCGGGGCTATATTAGTCTTAAACTCGTGCAAGGTGGCATCGGGAATAAAACCTCTTTGGTGAGATTGGCGCAAGAGTCCCTCAATATAATCTGCCATACTGGGATAATCTTTTATAGGGACCCGTAGAATACTTTCTCCCCTGCCTTCTGCAATCGTAAACTCCTGCGTCTTAGGAGTTTGAGGCGCCCGAGATAGTGATTCAACAACATTCTTTAGACCTGTACTGGCAGCTAAGTCTTCTCCAAAAATAATGACCCCGGAAACACCGGGCGAATATGTCCCAGGATCCGAATATACCTTTGGCTCACGAGCATTACCAATCGTTAGTCCCGATGTTGTCTCAATTCTAAATGGTTCCTTTACATTCTCAGAAATATTAGGAATTATCGTCGTTAAATCAACTGTCTGCTCTTCTTCCTCCTGATTAGTATCAGCAGTTTTGCTTGCCTGGTGTAGGTCATAGGCTCCGGCCGCGGGAAAATCAAGTTTATCAATATCCTTGTAATCCCAGCAACCCGAAAGTGAAATCAGCTGTACTACTATGATAAAAACCAGCAACCACTTTTTAGCCACTCTCTCCCACCTTCTTTCCCCGCAGGAACGCCATCATATGATAGAGCAAGGGATAGCCAAGCCCTATAACCAAAAAAGCATACCCGGCATAATCCGCCAATTTATATGTCACAAAAATATCATGAGGAAGAAGAGCAAGTATATACATTCCCAAGCCAATCAGTATCATAAAATAGGGTAGGTATTTTTTCTGATCAATTTTGAACAACTGGCTTAAAGATAAGGAAGATGCAAAGCTCATATTCAATAGTGGCCTTACTCCCATTCCCATCCAAAAAAACAGGAATATAAACTCCAAGCGTTCAAACACAGGTATTTGGGGAGTCTTGAGCAACGTTAAAGCTGGCCATATCAATTTTTGAATAGAAGTAATTCCTAATACCAATTCGCATACTAATACAACTCCAGCATATAATAGCGTTGTTATTGCCAGAGCTGTAGTGCCCGCCTTCAAAACCTCATTCTTCTTGGTTACCAGAGTATAAAACACCAGCAGTATCTCTATACCTTGATATTGAAAGCCAGTTGTCAGGGCTCCTCTAACAAGCCCATCAAGCCCTACCTCACCCACCGGTAAGATGTTGGTATAGTCTGCCATTCCCAGCGGTATAAGTATTAATAATAATAAGTTAAGCAAGATGATATAGAACAAAAGCTCATTTAACCTCGCGATTACTCTTAGCCCTTTAGTCCCAATATAAATAGTAATAAAGATAAATATAAAGATTATGACGGCAACAGGCGTTTTAGGCAAAAGGTACAGCCTGGCAACTTCGGCAAGAATACGCACGACAATGGATTCAAAGAATATTGCATAGGCAACAAATATTACTACCAGAAATGAACCTATTATCTTACCAAATAAGGCCTGTGTCATCTGGGTAAAACCCATTTCCGGCATACGCTTGCCCAAACGTTCAATAAGGAATAATGAAATAAACGGAACTAAAGCTCCCAGGATCACGGCGATCCACGCATCCTCCCCCGCTTTAGCCGAGACCACTCTCGGTAAAGCAAAGATTTCAGTTGCAACTTGGGTCCCGACAATCATGAAAATTAGTTGTTTGCTGCTAATCAAGGAACCTGCTTTATCCTGCACTATTATTACTGCCCCCTCCGGTATTCCCCTGTCGTTTTCTATCCTGCATAGGTATGGACATAGGCCGCTGATTCATTTTCCAGAAGAAAGTACGGTAAAAAGCATCCTTCAGATCACCAAAACGGATAGGAGCTAAGGGAGCAAAATAGGGAACGCCCATGCTATCCAGACTGATCAGATGAGCCTGTATAATGATCCACCCACACGATAAACCGAATACACCAAAAGTAGCTGCCAGAAACATCATGGGGAGCCTCAGGAATCTTACGGCCAATACCATGCTGGTTGAAGGAAGGGCATAGGTGCATATAATCGATAGTGATATAACTAGGATGACGCTTGGGCTGGCTATTTTAGCGCTAATGGCAGCCTGACCCAGTATTATCCCTGAAACCACTCCAACCGTCTGCGCAATCTGATTGGGAAGACGCAATCCCGCCTCAATAACCAATTGGATTATGATTTCCATAACAAAGGCCTCGATCACTACTGGAAAAGGAACCGCCATGCGCGATTTGGAGAAATTTATAAGCAAATCGTAAGGCAGCAGCTCCGGTTGATAACTCAGAAGCGCTATGTACATAGCTGGTAAAAAAATGGCGATTATCAAGGCTGCATATCTCATTAGCCTAATATAGCTAGAAAATAGAGTCCTCTCGTAATAATCTTCTGATGCTTGTATAAACTGTACAAATAAAGCCGGAACAGCAAGTGCTAGGGGGGTATTATCGACAATTATCCCTATTCGCCCTTCTAACAACAACGGTTCCATCCTATCGGGGCGCTCGGTAGCATAAACCTGAGGAAAAATGCTATACGGGTTGTCCTCAATAAATTGTTCAATAAAGCCAGAGGCAGATATTCCGTCAATATCTATCTCGTTAATTCTCTTTTTAACTTCAGTTACGATCTGAGGATCAGCAATATCCTCAATATAAAGAACCGCCACCTGGGTACGACTCCTCCTGCCAACCATGGTTTTTTCCACGACCAGCTTAGGGTCCCGTAACCTGCGTCGGATAAGGGCAATATTGATATCTAACCTTTCAATAAAACCTTCCCGTGAACCACGCATCGTTTGCTCTGCCGGGGGTGTATCAATAGCCCTGAATTCACCACCGTGCATATCTATTACCAAAACTTCTTCCAGGCCATCAAACATCAAAACCGTCATACCATCAAAAATATTCTGTACCAGTGAAGGCAAAGTATTGGCCTTACTTATTTTAGTCAACGTTATTGAGGTCTGATAGATAGCATCTATTAGGTTTTTGGAACCCAGCTCCTTAATACTATCCCTCTTACAATTCAACATCAAAGGCCTGAGAATATGCTGATTAAGGTCCTCATCATCAATCACTTTATTTATATAGATAGATACCGCTTCCAGGGGGGGTTTACCCTCCAAATAAAAGGGACGGCTAATAATATCATGACTTTTCTCCAGGTAAGGCTTTAACATCTGCATTTTTTCAGTTAAAGCTGCCGGAAGTTTTGTATCCGGTATCTTTTGCTTATCTTCTTTCCAAGCTTGATCATCCGTTGGTGGTTTTCCAGTAATTTTCTTCATGCCAAAACATCTCCTGCGCAATTTGCTATATCTTTCCCCGGATAGGCACAGAAAAACTATTAATTAGCATATCCCCGCCTTCATATCCCAAACATTCCGGTAAGAGATTTGCCAATGATCGTCGAAATAGGAGGTAGTGTGATCCCCATGGATATCATTAAACTAAGAATCAAACCCATGGACCATAAAACCGCAAAGCATATTAATTCCCGCCACCATTGTTTTCTAACCAGACCAGGGATTTGTGTCAATGCCACAATTCCGAACCCAATCAGCAATAGGGCAATCATACCTTGTCACCCCCTGTTTGAGGCAGCTTGCGTAGTTTTGCCACAACCAGCGTAATAAGCGGAATTCCGATTTGAAAGGGAACTGCATAGATAGGGAAGCCCTTATTTGCGAAGTCAAGCATTTCCAGAGTATTCCCTACATTAGTTAGAGCTAAAATTACCATGAGGATCCCTACCGGAAGAATTATTGGGCGGTAGCTGTGCAAATTGAAAACCTGGGCCAGACCCAAAACCGTTCCATACAACAGAACCGAGATTTTGATAAACCCCATGGTAATTAAATTAATGGCAACCAAAACCTCCAAACGGGTGAGGATATCACCTATGTCGATGACTTGCGCTGCCAGGTAGGTTGGATAATTGGTAATTGTGACGATTGGTCCCAACACCGCAGCATTTCGAGTTACCACCATAATTAGAATAAATCCCGCTATTAGTAAACCCCTGGAAACAGCAGCAGGCCCTTTTTCTGATTTATCAACAAAAGCCAACACCATTAAAAATGCTACTGTTTCCGCAAAGGGAAAGCTGGCTGCCCCGTGACTTGCCCATAATAGCTTGCCGATGGGCACATCCAGAATAGGCAACAAGTTATTGAAGTCCATATGCGGAATTAGTAACAGGGTATCTGCAACTGCAACCAAAATGATAAGCGCTACTAGAATTAAGCTTAATCTTGCTAATACTTCGATGCCTCTGCCCACGGTCGAGGCACATACCAGCATAAGTATAAGAAGTCCAACTGTTTTGGGAGTAGCGGGGTATACTCCTAATTTGAAAAAACGTACATAATTGGTTAAAACCAATGCACCCAGATGAAAAAGATACCAGATGAATAGAACCGATATAAACTTGCCCAGAATCTTTCCGTAGACAAGAGAATTTATTTCAATAATCGTCTTATCTTTAAATTGTTTGGTCAGAGCAGTGAATATCCAGGCTATAAGTAAACCTTCCATCAATCCTAAAGCACAAGCAATCCAAGCGTCGTGCCCGGCGCCCTGGCCAGGAGAAATAATGACGGAGGAACCGAAAACAAACCCCATTATTAAAACGCTAAGTTGGAAATCGGATATTTTACCTTGCTCCAGTAACATAGATCATACTCCTGCTTCTTTCTTAATCCTTAATTAATGCTTTATTGATATCCCCGATTTCATTTAAATGAGTTTTTACCTTTACCACCACTTCAATATCGGGATAAACGTCATCCCACCTCGGTTTTAGATCTTGCCATTCCTTTTTATATTTACGATGAACCGCGTCTCCAAACCCAAAAACATCTGCATCTAGGGCAAAGGATTTCTCGACTGCTGCCATTACTTGACTTTCAATCTCTTTAGCCTGGCCCAGTTCTAATTCTTGTATGATGTCGGAGGTCATATCCTGGTGGCCTTTATACTCTAGCAGGTTTGACTCTTCATCTATTTCAATGGTAATTTTTATTTGGTCGCCCTGCAGTTCAGGAACGATTTTACTTTTAGCCTGAACAATCTCCAGACTCGCTTCGGGAATCATCACGAATCCTATTTTGATCTTGTTAATGGCCCACAGAAGACCACTTGATTCGCGTTCATTCAGTTTCCCTATCATCCTATCGCCTTTAAAAACTGCTGTTCCGGTAATACGTATTTTTGAGATTTTTTTCCCTCCCGGACCAGTTTCTTCAAAGACGCCTACCGTCGGGGCAATGGGAGCTGTGGTTTGACTCATTAAGCGGTTTTGAAATTCTAAAACTGAGACCGCCGGATATTTAGAGAAAGCTGCCGACAATTTTACCTCCGCAGCCATTCCGAATGCCTGAATACTTTCCATTCCATCCTGGATTCCTAAAATATCACTGGCTTTTTTCTCTGAAACTACCATC
>JAQUUV010000121.1 GCA_028693695.1 Syntrophomonas sp. | reverse complement strand
CAATTGGAAAAGATATTATTAGAAAAGAAGCCTGGGATAAGGTTACTGGTCGTGCTCACTATAATACAGATATTTCTTCGCCGGACCTCATGCATGGAGTGATCGTAACCAGTACCTGTGCCCATGGAAAAATTAAGAGTCTGGATTATGCGGAAGCGGGGCAAATGCCTGGAGTAAAGGCAATTTTAACCGGTAATAGTTATCCCATGTTAACTGGGCCAATCATCGAAGACCACCCACCGCTGGCCACAGGTAAAGTTAGGTATTACGGAGAACCGATAGCATTGGTTGTAGCCCACAGTGAAGCAGAAGCGTCGGCGGCGGCCTGTAAAATCAAGATTCAGTATGAGATACTACCCACCGTAGATAACCCCCGCGCTGCCATGAGCAGCGATGCCCCGCTGGTACATGAGTATCTTGACCAGTATAAACACGTTATTCCTGAGATATACCCCCAGGCTAACTCTAACGTGGTACATAAGGCGCAGATACGCAAAGGCGACATGAACCAGGGTTGGCAAGCAAGTGAGGTGATAGTAGAAGCTAGCTATAGTCAGCCCCAGGCTGATCATATTGCCATGGAGACGCGCAGCGCGAGAGCCGAAATATTACCAGATGGTGATATTATTATCCACTCTGCCTCCCAGTCCCCATTTGCTATACGTGAGTTTGTCAGTCAGCACTTTGGCGTTGATTTAGGAAAAGTAGTGGTACATGTACCTTTAGTGGGCGGTGGATACGGGGGGAAAGCTCCGGTACAGCTTGAATATTTAGCAGTAATGGCTTCCCATGCAGTAGATGGGCGACCGGTCCTTATTACCAATACTCGGGAGCAGGATATTTCGGCTTCACCTAGCAAGCTAAGTCTTGAGGCTAAAATCAAATTGGGTGCCAGCAAGGATGGATGGTTGAGGGCGGGAGAATATACTTTTATGGTGGGGACTGGGGCATATGCGGACAGTGGCCCGCGCATGACTGGTTCCATGGCTATGAATTGTACGGGGCCCTATAATCTGGATAATGTATGGTGTGATGCCTACTGTGTATATACCAACCATACTTATGCTACTGCATTTAGAGGCTTTGGTCATTCATCCTTTACTTTTGCGGTTGAGCGCACTATGGATAAACTTGCTGCTCTTTTAAACATGGACCCCCTGGAACTGCGCCGGAAAAACCTCGTAAAACCAGGAGCTACCTCACCTACTCAGGTAATGTTGACCCTGAGCAATCTGGGGGATACAGCGCAATGTCTGGACAAAGTTGAAAAGCTTATTAATTGGAACGAAGGCACTCGGGTAGAACTGGATAACAACCGAGTTAGGGCCAAAGGCGTAGCGTGCCTGTGGAAAACATCCAACTCTCCCACCGATGCTATTGCCGCCGCTATTGTTTCCTTTAATTCCGATGGAAGTATGAACCTCAACGTCGGAGCGGTAGAAATCGGCCCGGCTACCAAAACCACTTTGGCCCAGATCCTGGCTGAAAAGATGCAAGTAGATATAAACAAAGTTCATGTGGAAATGGAAGTCAATACCCGTACCAGCCCGCACCATTGGAAGACGGTGGCTAGTATGTCTATTTTTATGGTAGGGCGAGCGGTTGAAGAAGCAGCCAATGATGCCATACGTCAAATCCTTAGCTTGGCCGCTATGGCTATGATGTGTTCGCCGGAAGACCTGACCCTGGGGAACGAACAAGTCTATGTTAAGGACGACCCTGGTATAACTATCGATTTGGCTAATATTGTTCATGGTTATAAATATCCCAATGGGAATACGGTGGGCAGCCAGGTTATTGGACGCGGTACCTATGTAATGCCGCACCTTTCGCCCCTGGATCAGGAAACAGGCAAAGGCAAACCTGGGCCTTACTGGACTCCCGGGGCTCAGGCGGTGGAGATAGAATTGGATATGGCCGATTTTACCTATAAAATATTGCGGGCTGCTACTGTTCTTGACGCAGGCAAGGTGATAAATCCTAAGAGTGCCCAAGGAGTAGTTATGGGGGGTATGAGTATGGGATTGGGTCTGGGCAGTCGAGAGTACTTTATATACGACCAGCAGCAAGCACTTCAAAATACCAGCTTGCGCACCTATAAAGTTTTACGAATCGGAGAGGAACCGGAGTACCTGGTTGATTGGGTTGAGACCCCTAATGCCAATGCACCATTCGGTGCCCGGGGAATTGGCGAGCATGGAATTGTAGCTATACACGCGGCGCTGGCTAATGCGCTGAGCAGAGCAGCCCAGGTAGAACTGGACCAGTTGCCAATACTTCCGGAACTTATATGGCAGAAGATAGAGGAGAAAAAGGCATGATTCCATTTGATTTTGAATATTACCGACCTGAATCCATAGCCAGTGCCATTGATACCTTCCAGCAACTGGATACAGCCGAAAAGCAGCCCATGTATTATGGGGGCGGAACCGAAATTATCAGCATGGGCCGCATGAACAATTTGAAGACCGGAGCGGTTATTGACCTCAAAGACATAGCGGATTGCAAGGTAATGGAATTTCATCAGGATCAACTGGTTATCGGATCATCTGTGACACTTACGCAAATTCACGAGGCTAACCTGTTTCCACTTCTTGCGCAGGCAGGAGCCAGGATTGCTGATCATACAATTCAGAATAAAATTACCATGGGAGGAAACCTGTGCGGAACCATTATTTATAAAGAGGCGGTTCTGCCGCTGTTGTTATCGGACAGCCTGGTATCAATAGCGGGACCCGGCGGGAAGAGAACAATACCTATAAACAGTATCTTCAAAGAACGTATGCAGCTCGACAAAGGTGAGTTTGTAGTACAAATAAAGATCGAAAAGCAATATCTGTCGTGCCCATACGTTCATGTTAAGCAGACTAAACAGGACAAGATCAACTATCCTTTGGTTACAATATGTGCCATGTCAGTAGGCGGGGGAATACGTGCTGCGTTTAGTGGTGTATGTGATTTTCCCTTCCGCTCTACAGCCATGGAATCAGAATTAAATAATCTTGCCTTAACTCTGGAAGAACGAATCGATAAAGCAATTGCGTTAACCCCGGGATTGATACCCACTAATTTAGAAGGGTCTGCAGAGTATCGTAAATTTATAATGAGAGGTTTATTGAACAGTATTATAAACCGTCTGGAGGGCAGCAATGTATCAAATGCTTAATGAGGGACTAATTGAATTAAAAGTTAATGGAGAGTTTAGGAAAGCCCTGGTTCGTCCGGCAGATACATTGCTTTTTGCATTAAGAGAAAGATTAGGTCTTACTGGAGCCAAACCAGGCTGCGAAAATGGTGATTGCGGTGCTTGCACAGTGCTGGTAGATGGGTGGCCGATTAAGTCCTGCCTGATGCTGGTTGCAGAAGCGGTGGGCCATGAAATACAAACCGTGGAAGGACTTAACGGAGCCCCTATACAAACAGCCTTTGTTGATAATTTTGCCTTTCAATGTGGCTACTGTACGCCAGGTTTTATCATGAATTGCCAGGGTCTGATCAACATTCATCCTGATGCCAGTGACGAAGTAATGCAGGAATGGCTGCAATCCAATATATGTCGCTGCACTAGCTATCAAGAAATAACCGCAGCAATAAAATCGGTTCTAGTGGCCGATGAATCTTAGCATTAAGACCTCTTGACCACTTTTCTGCCATAAGTTCTAAATATTTCACCTTTCCACTTTGCGGTCACGGCTTTCTCGGTAATAGCACTTATAGTTACTGGTATACTAAAAGTATACAAAAACATGCCCGGTGTTCATTTTTCAGCAACCGCCATATTCTGGCTGGCCATGATTCATAATTTGTTTACGGTGATTTTACTACTGTCGATAGTAATTCATCTAGTAGCTTTTCTAATCAAGGATAACCGTCCACTGGTAGCCAGTATGTTTACCGGACAGATAGACAAGGGATATGTAATTCATCGCCACAGCAAATGGTATCATAGTCTGACTAGTGGAAGCGGCCGGAATTCCACACCAAGCAGTGTGGATGTTGGTGAGGAAGAAGCCTGATATACGTGACCTTCGGGGGATTGACTAACCCGTCCACCAATTTCAAAGATAATCATTTCCCTAAGCACAAAATATCATAAAAGCAACGCGATAGAGAATAGAAAACGGCCTCACTCCTTATCACTAAGGAAAGGAATAACGCAAATAGAAAGATAATACGGTTAAGAATGTTTACAATACCTGCAAAAACACCTTCTTGAGCAACTGACACGCATATGGGACAACGGGACAAGTTGCCTGCACTGGTTTAGGTAGATTATTGCCGATCTACCTAAACCAGGGCAGGCAGTTTTTTATTGCCATAATGCAGGAAATAGCTCATTATATGCTATTTATTTGTTATATTGTTATTTATTACATGTCATTAATAGAGGTAGCTGATATTTTTTGTCGAATCTTGATATATAGAAGTTGTTATAATTGCGTAATGGCAATTACTAATATGAGAGGAGATAATCAATTAAAATGACAAGAGAACATTCAGCTAAAAAGTTATCATTAATAACAGTATTAGCAATGCTTATATTAATTTCGATTGTAGTGGCTGTAAAGTTGCCTGCGAAACAGGGAGGAAGCAATAGTGCGGCTGATGTCAAGTTACTGCACAAATCTTTAAATGCAGACCAAAATTATAATCTAGCATTGAATGATATGTTGGGATCTGCACAAAGTACAACCCAAACCTGGAATAAGCTGTCCTCCATACCCAGTACTCCCACCAATAGTGCCGTGGCAGAAAATATTGAAACCATTGTACCAGATGCAAGTGAGCAGGTAACTGAAGAAACTAGAGTAATCGCTATTAACCCATCCCCTGGTATTGAAGTTCAAAATGTTAGAACGGACAGCAGCGTATCCAGGGGAACCAAAACCAATACATATACCGTTTCGAATACGGGACCAAATGATATTGCGCATTTCTGGCAGAATAGAAAAACGTGGCTGCAACCGGTTAAAGGCAAACAGACCACAGACCCAACCGGCGGAGCCAGGTATTTTGGAGCATCCCGGGCAAATGGCCGGGCCCATGCTGCGATCGATTTTATTGCACCTGGCGGCACCGCCGTATATGCAATGACCGATGGCAAAGTAATCCGTACAAGTTTGTTTTTTCAAAATACCAGTGCAGTAGAAGTGCAAAATACGGATGGGACTATTGCAAGATATGGTGAGATTTCACCTACGGTATCTGTTGGCACAATTGTCCACAGGGGAGACGTAATCGGGAAGATTATGACCAACAATGCCGGTACTGCAATGCTGCATTTGGAAATGTATATGGGCACCTCCTCCGGATCATTGTCACAAGGCAGTAATTCAAGTAATTACAAGTATGTAAAGGTTAGAAATTATGAACGCAGATCTGATTTAATCGATCCCACCGGCACAATATATCTACCTGTTAAATAAACCCGACAATATCCAACCGACCAGGTTCGGAATCGGGGAAACATTTTATACTATCCTCATAATGAAAGGTTCGGTAGCAGCATGTCTGCATCGTTAAACCATACGGAGTAATAAAAAACACTGTCCAGATTGGATAGTGTTTTTTATTACTCTAATGGCGAGCAGGGCGAAAATACTGCCGATTTTAACTTGAAAATCTACCTGTAAACACTTAGTGGCCCATTATAGTCTTTTTAGCCTTACCTGTTAGTATCTGACTGGTATAGCTGTAGTCTCTCCAGGGGTTGTTCTCCTTGTCCAACCGTGGGCGGGCATTGACAACAGTCCAATGTGCTCCGCAGGTCAAGAGCGTAAGCTCCTGCCACGAGCAGGGCATTGAAACCCCCATGCCGGCACGGGCGCGAGCTGAGAAAGCTTCCACCGTTGTAGCCCCATGGCCATTTCGGTTGTAATCGATATAAATCTTACCGACCCTATTGCGGGGTCCGCTCACGTCCGTGAAGTAAGAGGGTATAACTCTCGCAAGGTGACTGGCCACCCCTTTGGAAAATGCTTTTACGGTTTCCCAATCATCTCTTGGCTTAAGGGGTACAACAATATGCAAGCCCTTTCCTCCGCTAGTTTTTAAAAAGCTTAGTAAACCCAATTCCTCCAGAATAGTCCGGACCAATTGGGCTGCTTCCACCATCATTGCCCAACTCGTCCCTTCGCCCGGATCAAGATCAAAAACCATCCGGTCTGGCTTCGCGATATTACTGGCTGTCATATTCCTAGTATGAAACTCGATAACATTCATTTGTATAGCGCCTATTAATGCCTCCAGGGATTCAATAGCTATAGGAGCCGGATGTCCAGGGTCTAGATCGGGGTCGAGTTGTTTCAGTCCAGGAATCTTCAATTTGTCGCCATGTTTCTGGAAAAAAAGTTCACCCGTCAAACCTTCGGGAGCACGCACTAATG
>JAQUUV010000120.1 GCA_028693695.1 Syntrophomonas sp. | reverse complement strand
AGCGGCACTGCAAAGCGCACCCATTGGTTAGCGAAGTAGGCAAAAGGCGAAACAAGCACGTAGGCAGCGGTTATATGAATGGCAATTACTGCAAAGGTTGCCCCCACGCGTAATCTATCAAATGCTGGCAAACGTTGGTTCATACTGGAAGCACTCCTCTTTTTTAAGGCTAAGTGTTAAGGTTCGGATGTGGATATTATACCAGATGAGAGGCAAAGAAGTACTGGCAGTTGGGTTAAGCAGAGTGATTTGCAAACACATTTCACATATTTTTCACTACTTTTCATCACGATTATTCCTAACCATGCTTTTTGAATAATCCAAGGTACTCATGGAGAAAATTTCTTCTCCAGCTCTCGATGAAGGTTACGGATACCTTAGATCATCTGACCTCAGACAAGAGAGTCCGTGTATTTTAGGAGTTAATGGAGGATGGGAAATGGGGTGTAGTAAGTTTAGTGATACATGGGGACGGGGTTGTTGACACATTATGCCAGGACGGCTATTACGAGTGCGATAAGGGCACCTATTAAGCAGGTATCTGTTCGGGTTAAGACCAGTTCTCGCAGGTATGTTCTGGATCCCTGGTGGTATCCCCGGGCTTCCATGGCATCCACCAGCTCATCACAGCGCCGAAAGATACTTAATGAAAGGGGAGCCGCCAGGTGGGTAATGGCTTTGATTTTTCCGCTTATGCGGTGTGGGTTGAAGTTGGCGCCTCGAGCCAATTGAGCTTCGCTAATGCTATTCATTTCGTCCAGTAGTGTGGGTATAAACCTAAGGGCCAGCGATACCATCATCGCTATATCATGAGAAGATATTCCGGTAATTCTAATGGGCCGTAATAGTCGCTCCAGTCCGATGGTAATCTCAGATTGCTGAGTGGTCATGGTCAGGATGGATGCGGCTACTACCAGCAACACGAATTTCCAGACCTGCAGAATCCCGAGCTGTAAGCCTTGGTAGCTGATCTGCACCGGGCCGATAGGGAACCCAGGCAGCGGTTGACCAGGGGTAAAAAAGATATACATCAAAAATAAGCAGAAAAAGAAAGGCAGCACCGGACTCAAAGTTATTAGCAGGGATTTTAATGGTATACGTGCCAGTTGAGAGACGGCTATGGACATACCGGTTGCCACTAAGAGACCGATGGCGTTTACATTCAGTATTATGATGCTAAGAGCAATCACTCCGATAATTTTAACCCGAGGATCCCGGTTATGAACTGCTGATTCACGGGGAAGGTACTGACCCAGTTTATACATATCCATCCGCCTTCCGAGGGATACAAGAATTTGTTGAAGTCCGTAGCTGCGTCAGCAGGGAGGCTATTTCATTAACGGCGGCGTCAATAGTGAAAATTTTGGTACCAACATCCTCTCCTCCCTGTTGCAGTTTCCACATCAGTTCGGTGACGTGAGGCGGTGCTAGGCCCAGCGATTTGAGCCACTCTACCCGACTCAATATATCACCTGGGCTTCCATCGGCTATCAATTCACCGCCATCCATCACCAGTACGCGATCCGCTAATGCTGCTTCGTCCATGCTGTGGGTAATGTGTATTATACCAATCCCCTGGCACTTCAGCTTTTGCATTAACGACAGCACAGTCTTTTTACCGGTCGGGTCTAAAGATGAGGTAGGCTCATCAAGTACAATAATTTTGGGGTCCATAGCCAGCAGACCAGCTAGGGCTAGAAGCTGCTTCTGACCTCCGGAAAGGGTATGCGGAGAACGGGTTTGGAGCCCGGACAGTCCAACTATTTCAAGGGCCTGGTCGACGCGACGGCGCACCTCAACTGTGGGTAACCCGAGATTGCCAGGCCCGAAAGCCACGTCTTCTTCCACACTCATGCCAACAATCTGGTTGTCAGGATTTTGAAAAACCATACCCACCCGGCGCCGAATTTCCAGAAGGTTCTTCGGGTTCCGGGTACTGAGGTTATCGACCTGTACCTCGCCGGCCGAGGGAAGAAGTAGTGCATTGAAGTGCCGGGTGAGGGTAGTTTTGCCACAGCCGTTAGGGCCAATAATAGCAATATACTCGCCCTCGCCTATAAGAAGATTAATACCCTTGAGGGCGGGTGCTTGGGCAGATTCATATGCAAAAGTCAGGTTTTGGACCCGAATGATATTATTCACAGCAACCCCCTATAGTGTGAGATTCTTGCGTAATTTAAGGGCGAGCCATGCTGCAGCTAAGAGCTTGAGCAGGTCACCAAGTAAAAAGGGAACTACTCCGACTAGCAGGGATTTAAGCACTGAAAAGTGAGTAACTAGAGAAAGCTGGATGGTGCCCAGAGTGTAAATCACCAGATTGCCCGCTGCTAGAGCCAGTACTATCCATGCCAAACCAGCTTCTCGCCTGGCTTCTATAATTTTGCCGATAACATAGGCTCCCACGATGAACCCGATAAGGTAGCCGCCCGAGGGGCCGAGGAGAGTCCCGAAACCAGCTTTGCCACCGGCAAAGACCGGTAGGCCGATTATACCCAGAATTACGTAGATAATCTGGCTCAATGCGCCCGTATATCCACCCAGCAGTACACCGGCTAAACCGGTAAAAAGGGTCTGAAGTGTCATGGGCAGAGGTTGCAGGGGGATGACAATGAAGGAGCCGATAGCAGTCAAGGCTCCGAACATGGCAGCGTAAACCATGCGCCGTAAGGGATTATTTCTGTTGCTAAGCATTTGGGCAGGCCTCCTGGTTTTTAGTTGCAATTAAATAAATAAAGATAATATTACTCAATAATGATAGTAATATTACCTGAATCTATTGTCAACTCAAAAAAGCCTAAGTGGTTAACATATCTTTGTTTATAGGGAATGGGAGGGGGGCAAGATGCTTATCTCACCAGACATTATAGTGTGGATGGTGTTTAACTGGTCACGAACCAGGAGAAATCCGTTATCGTCGATATCAATCGCTTGGCCGACTATGAAGCCGTTTATTGTATCTAACCGCAGCTCCTGACCGATGACCATCGATAGGCTTTTGCCTTTTTCCAGGGTGCTGGCAAAATTGCCGCTAAGCAATTGAAAGTAATGGCTCTCAAGGCGCGCTAACAGTCCCTGCAGTACCTTGACTCTGGAACTGGGGTGGTCATATTCGGCCAGGGCGGAGGTAGCAGTAGTACGAAACCCGCTGGGAAAGTCACGGGCCTGATTGTTTATATTCAGCCCAATACCGATTACGATGTATTCTACACCATCCATATCGGTAACTGCTTCTGACAGTATTCCTGCTATTTTCCGGTTGTTTATCAATATATCATTAGGCCACTTAATGCGGGGTTGCAGGTTCAGCTCTGCTTCCAGAGTTTCTGCAACTGCCACCGCGGTAACCAGAGAAACCCGGGAAATTTCTTTTAAAGGCAAGACCGGTCGCAGAATTACTGATAAATAGATGCCTTTGATGGCGGGCGAGTACCAACTCCGGCCTCGGCGTCCTCTGCCGGCAGTCTGCATTTCCGCTACGACTACGGTTCCCTCGGGGTATCCCGCAGCGGCCAACTCTCGCGCCCGGGTATTGGTGGAATCAATTTCTGGGTAATAGAAGTAGTGCTTGGTACCCAAAACCTCGGTTGTCAGACCAGGACATACTTCATCGGGAGATAGGAGATCGGGAGGAGAACTGAGCCGGTATCCCTTTTTTGGAGAAGAATCCACTTCATAGCCCTCGGCCTGAAGCGTCTTGATCTGCTTCCAGATCGTCGTCCGTGATACTTTGAGGATTTCACTCAGGGCTTCTCCTGAGAACCACTGACCATTTTTCTCCTTTAACGCTACCAGGACCGCATCGCGAAGAGTCATGAACTGCACCACCTTCAAATGTTAATTTACTGACTTTATTATATCTAATATCTCCTGCGGAATGAAGGATGCCTTGAGAAAAGACCAAAGGCAACAGAAGTGCAGCGGCAAGAATACTAAAGATAAGTCGGTCAGCATTTTATAAAAAATTATCCCAATATGATATTCTCTAAAAAAGAATAGTCCTAAATGGGGCAGGACAAATTTTTGGCCAATGAGCAAATTAACCTGTATAATAAAAAAGTAGATATACTACTTGCTTACATTGTTATTGGGTATGAAAATACTTGCAATTAAATAATTACGGGTGTGAATTTGTGCAAAAACGAAACTTATATTTAATAATGGGCTTGATTGTCATAGCCGTGCTATGCGCTTCGGCTATTATTTATCGGGAACAAGTACCAGTGCCAATCGTTTCTGCTCTATCTCCTCAGGTATCGCCGGTGGCATCTGTTTTTCCTGCTCCGGAGAAAACATCCTATCAAATGAAACTGCGACTTGATGTTGCGAATAATACTCTTTATGGGACGACCCTGCTTAATACGCAGAACACTTCTGGTAAGAGTATGGACGAACTGTGGTTTACCGCTTATCCTAATTGCTTTCAAAGCAGCGACAAGACTCCCGCTCCGCTGGAGGCATATTATGCTGGTTTCAACCAGGGCTGGCTGCGATTCAGCCTTATTAAAGTGAATGGCCAGGCGGTTCAATTTACTGAAAAAGGGGCTTCGATTCAAGTAAAGACCGCGTCTGCTATAGCCCCCGAGGAAAATATCCAGGTGGAAATGACCTGGAGGGCCCAAATACCAAGGCTCAAGTACCGTTATGGCAGCAATAATACGGTATATATGCTGGGTAATTTCTACCCCGCATTAAATGTCTTCAGTAAGGATGGGTGGCATAATTCCTATAATTCTGTTTTTGGTGACCCATTTTGTTTTCAATCAGCCTATTACGCGGTAAGCTTGAATATTCCCAACGCTTATAATATGGTAGCAACTGGGAGGACGGTATCCAAAACGGCGGAGGATGACGGGCGGGATACATACCTGATCGAAGCACGCGATGCGCGTGACTTTTCTCTTCTGGTGATGTATGATTACACCGAGATTAAGGAAGAAATAAAAGGTGTCACCGTTAAATGCTATTTCCCCAGCAAGCACTCGGAAATAGCCCAGCAAATTTTACGGAAATCGGGACAAATTATTAATTACTATGCCAGCCAGTTTGGTTCCTACCCATATGGGGAGTTCAAGGTGGCCTTCGTACCTATGCAGGGCTTTCATGGTATGGAGTATTCGGGCTTGATTTTCCTGCGGGAAGAGTTTCTGCAGACGGGTTACGAACCGGAGCGAAGTGATTTTATTTTGGCCCATGAAATTGCTCATCAATGGTGGTTTGGTTTGGTGGGGAATGATCAACTGCGGGAGCCATGGTTGGATGAGGGTCTAGCCAATTGGTCAGCCTATAAATACCTGCAAGAGGTGGAAGGCAAGCCTATCCCGTCCGGGTTGGAATATAAAAATGGAATGAATCTGGGCAAGGAACTGAGGGAGATGTATTCAAGCCAGGAATATTATCGCACCGCCTATAACGGGGGTGAGGCATTTTGGTTTGGATTGGAAAAAGAGTTAGGTCATGAAAAGGTAATTAAGGTTTTGCGTCGCTATCTGGCCGATTATAAGAATAAAATCGCGACTACGCAGGACCTGATGGATATAATAAAACTGGAAGCTCACCAGGATATGAGCGGGTACATCTATAAATGGTTCCCGCCTAAATCCTGATCGGAGGAACGATTAGACGCGGCATTAAGATGGTTACGCCGGATTTTTCAGAATTTTAGTTGAGAAGGTACAGGGATAAACTAGTCTGCGTTAAAATTTTTGCGTATAATTATACGAATCCAAAACTAAGGAGGAATCCCCATGAATCCTATTCAGAAATTCCGGGAGGGGTTAAGAAATTTGGTCGTAAGTGCCCTGGAAAAATCTCGAGCAGATGGCTTGATTGTTTTTGATACCCTGCCCGAGTTTGTAATAGAAGTGCCGAAAGATGAGGGACACGGTGATTTTGCCAGTAACGTGGCAATGCTGATGGCCCGGCAAGCACGTATGGCCCCGCGCAGGATTGCAGAAATAATAAGTGATCAGATAGATAGAACCCAGATGCCGGAATTGGAGAAGATTGAGGTAGCTGGGGCGGGGTTCATTAATTTTTTCCTCAATCAGGCTTGGCTGTATAGCTTGCCCGGAATAGTTTTGGAAATGGGGGAGCGATACGGCAGCAGTCCTAAACAAAACCAGAAGGTGCAGGTGGAGTTCGTAAGCGCCAACCCGACTGGCAACTTGCACATGGGGAATGCTCGGGGCGGAGCGATAGGAGATGCGCTGGCGAATGCCTTGACTTATGCAGGTTATGAGGTGGAGAGAGAATTCTACATAAACGATGCGGGAAATCAGATTGATATTTTTGCGCAGTCCTTAGAAGCCCGGTACCTGCAATTAATGGGTGCTAAGATAGAATTTCCGGAGAATGGCTATGCAGGGCAAGATGTGGTGGATACAGTTAAGAACATCATCCGGGATTATAAAGATTCCCTATTGGG
>JAQUUV010000119.1:2175-6449 GCA_028693695.1 Syntrophomonas sp. | reverse complement strand
CAATACCCTTTGTGGCGCGACTGGTGGAGACTTCTCTTAAGGAGATTGAATGGGGATTGATTGAAGCGGCATTATCCATGGGAGCTAATGCCTGGCAGGTTATCAGCAAGGTATTGATCCCTGAAGCTACGCCTTCGATCATCCTGGGGGTAGCCATTACCACGATTAACCTGGTAGGGTACTCAGCTATGGCTGGAATAGTGGGGGGAGGTGGTTTAGGAACCCTGGCCTATTACTATGGTTACCAGCGTTATGAAGATTTAATTATGTGGGTTACGGTAATCGTGCTCATTGTGTTTGTTCAATGTGTTCAAATGCTGGGTGACAAAATGGTAGCAAAAACGAAAAATAAAGGGAGGTAAACATAATGAAAAAAACTCTGGTTCTAATCGCCTGTGTATTATTGTTGCTGGCCACTGTGGCTGGCTGTGGAAATAAGACCGAGCAAAAAGCCGCTGACACCGATAAAGCTGCTCAACCTGCAGCAACTAAAATTGTAGTTGGAGCTACTGCAAAACCTCATGCGGAAATCTTAGAAGTAGTGAAGCCTCTTCTGGCTAAAGAAAATGTGGATCTGGAAATTAAGGTGTTTACTGATTACGTGCAATTAAATCCGGCTCTGAAAGACGGCCAAATAGATGCTAACTTTTTTCAACATATACCTTATCTAGATGATTATAATGCAAAAAATAAGTCAGACCTGGTATGGACGGTAAAGGTTCATAATGAGCCGATGGGTATTTACTCGAAAAAAATTACGAGCTTAGATAAACTAGCTGATGGAGCCAAGGTAGGCATACCCAATGATGCTACCAACGGTGGACGTGCCTTAATGGTGCTCGAACAGGCTAAATTAATTAAATTAAAAGCCGGTGTCGGTGTTGCCGCAACGGAGAAAGACATTGTCGAGAACCCAAAGAAAATCGTAATTACCCCGATGGATGCCGCTATGTTACCCAGAACCTTGGAAGATACTGACCTATGCGTCATTAATAGCAACTATGCCCTGGAAGGTAAGCTCAATCCGGTAAAAGATTCAATTATCATGGAAGCTAAAGATTCTCCTTTTGCCAATATTCTGGTGGTCAGACCTGCGGACAAAGACAAAGATGCTATTGTAAAACTGGGCAAAGCCCTACAATCTCCGGAAGTAAAGAAGTTCCTGGAAGAAAAATATCAGGGGAGCTGCGTTCCTGCTTTCTAAAACTTAACATTTTTTGTTGAATGTCCGAGAAAAGACTGTTGGGCATATTCCCAGCAGTCTTTTTACTGTCTACCTAAAGACCGCACCGCCAAAGAGCCATCCTACATAGAATGTGCCAGCAATACCGATGATATGCAAGACCCACCAACCGGCTTTTAAAAAATGCCATGTACCAATATCATAACCATCGGCATTTCTCATCTCGCTATTTTCCATTCCCGATCCCCCTTTCAAAACATGATAAACTACGATAAACTTTTTTCACTATCGATAATATTTCCCTGAATAAAAAAAATATGTATAGTGTCTTTCTTGTTTGACAAAACTTGGAATAGATATAGAATAGATGTAGCCAGTTAAGTTGCACAAAGATGTGCACAAGAAGGAGGCTTGTAATGTCTTATACTAGAAAAGACCTGCTTAATCCCACATTACACAAAATATTGGAGACCTTTCAACTCGATAAAAACTATACCCAGGGGCAAGGAAGCTATTTAACAGATGATGCAGGTATTCGTTATTTGGACTTTATAGCCCAGTATGGAGCGGTACCCTTTGGATATAATCCGCCCTTTGTATGGGATGCCTTGGAAGAAGTGCGGAGAACAAGTTTGCCCAGCCTGGTGCAGCCTTCATTGCCTGGAGAAGCCTTGAAACTTGCTAATATGCTGGCCCAGTGCTCCCCCGGGGATTTATGCTATGCAACTTTCTGTCAGAGCGGTACGGAAGCAGTAGAGGCGGCCATTAAACTTGCTCGTTCCACTACCGGTAAAGAACTTATTATATCTACGGCCAATAGCTTTCATGGGAAGACATTAGGAGCCTTATCAGCTACTGGAAAGGATTCTTATCAGACTCCTTTTCGGGCTCCGGCTCCCGGTTTTCTAAGAATTCCCTATAATGACATAGATGCTTTGCGGCAGGTCTTGGAAGAAAATTCGGATCATGTTGCAGCCTTTATTATTGAACCGGTACAAGGTGAAGGTGGTATTGTAGTTGGTCAGCCTGATTACCTGGCTGCTGCTCAAATTGCCTGTAACGAACAGGGAGTCCTATTCATAGTGGATGAAATACAGACCGGACTAGGCCGCACGGGTAAACTCTTCGCTTGCGAGCACTCAGGGGTAAAACCGGATATCATGCTTCTGGCTAAAGCCCTAGGAGGAGGACTGCTGCCTATGGGAGTATGCCTAAGCTCTCCTCGGGTGTGGAATGAGGACTTCGGAATGCTCCATAGTTCTACCTTCGCCAACAACAATTTAACCTGCGCGGTAGGTGCAGGTGTTCTAGAAAAACTATGTCGAGATGAGCAGAGTTTTGTTAAAGAGGTCAAGGAAAAAGGGGACTATCTCTTATCAAGGGTTCATAAGCTAGGCGAAAAATATCCCGAGGTAGTAAAGGAAATACGGGGCCAGGGTCTTATGGTTGGCATAGAATTCTACTCTATGAATGATGTGGGGTCTTATGACATGGCCTATCTTCAGGATCAAGGAGGATTCACCGCTTTAATAGCCGGATTTCTACTTAATGTATACCAGATTCGTCTGGCTCCTTTCTTGAACAATTCTATGACTTTAAGGTTAGAGCCGACCTTAACCATAAGCTATGCGGAAATAGATTGTGTAATGGAAGCCTTGGAAGTGGTTTGTAAGATATTGACTTATCGTGATTATGCCAGCTTATACCGCTATTTGATTGGTGATAAGCGTCGGCCTCGGGAAATTAGAGACTATCGTAATTGCAGCAACATAATTAAAGCTTCAGTTCTGCAGGAAGGTGAACATGCCAGTAAGAAGTTCGCTTTTATCATCCATTATCCAGCTCCGGAAGATGTGGTATTAAACAACCCATCCTTCGTCACCTTCAAACGGGATGAGCTGTACCAGTTTATAGAGTGGGAGAGTCGTACTACCGACCCAGGAATTGTTTGCTATATGCCTGCCATAAAATCGCTTCAGGGTACAATTACGGAAGGTTGGCTGATAGGAGTACCCCTCGGTGCACGGGAAATCATGAGCCTGCCACATGAAGAAACGGTTGAAATTATAGCCAGAGCTGTAGACATGGGACGGGATTTAGGGGCAGAAATTGTAGGCTTGGGCGCCCTGACTTCAGTTGTTACAAGGGGCGGGCGATCGGTAACGGGAAGAAATGTGGCCATTACCAGTGGCAATAGTTTTACGACCTTGATGGCAGTAGAGGCATTGTTCCTGGGCGCTGAGAAGATGTATATAGATCCGATAGCTGCAAGGGGTGGCGTGGTGGGAGCCACTGGCTCTATAGGGAGAGCTTGTGCATTGATGGTGTCGGAAAAGCTCAGCCAGATTACCCTGTTTGGTAACCCGAAACATCCCACCAGCAGTAAAATCAGGCTTAACTCGCTGGCCCAAGATATATTCTCATATGCACGTACAAGACTGCAGGCAGGTAAACGAGAAGGAATGAGCCTTTGGCTGAGCAGGCTGTGCGCTATTCTTGAGAAAAAGGATGAAGAGCTGGCCCAGGAATATCTACAGCGAATCAAAGTAGGAGAGGAAATACCCCTGTCTTTTATCAACGAGGTATGTGGGTATCTGGATATTGTTTGCCCGCTCGCTACCAGCATTGATATTGGTACTAAACTTGCCGAATGTGATCTGGTTATTGCCACGAGCAATTCTCCGGAATATCTAATCTACCCCGGTCATCTTTGCTCAGGGGCAGTGGTATGCGATGTAGCTCGCCCTGCAGATGTGGCACCGGAGGTATATGTACAAAGAGATGATGTGCTAATCCTGGAAGGTGGTCTGGTGCAATATCCGGATACGGTTAGGTTTGGTCCTAACTTGGGATATCGAGATGGCGTTAACCTGGCCTGCTTATCAGAAACTGTCTTACTGGCATTGGAAGGAGATTGTCAGGATTACAGCATAGGCAATAAATTAGCTTTGGAAACAGTGCATTATTTGCGAGAACTGGCGAAAAAGCATGGTTTTGGTCTGGCCGGCTTAAGAATGGGTAACCATGAAATAGATGAACGGGATATTGAAAGAATTTTTAGAAATTCTCTGCAATTCAAGCGGGTTGAAAA
>JAQUUV010000119.1:0-2075 GCA_028693695.1 Syntrophomonas sp. | reverse complement strand
GAAGATGTACCTTACCTGGTCACCGGGATAATAGAAAATGAAAAGCCAATAAAACTAGCTTTTCATGATTTGCAGGAAATGGTATTGGATCACGAATTGAAGCTTTATTTTAAGGGTGATGTACCTTATATTACTTTCCACTGGGAGGCTGATACGCGGCTAAGCAGAGGCGTATATTGGAAATTAAGCAATTTTTTCGAGTTTAGGGGAGAAGATGTATTTATTGTTCCTCCACAATGATTAGTAATTTTAATTTAATACCTTAATATATATTTAATGGAATTATAAATCCCCCACAAAAGGAAAAGCTATTAAGGAACTTATGGTTCGTATTTAATAAGCAAGGGGGAAAAACAAAATGGCAAAAGACAAAAAGCGGCCAATGGATCAAGGTGGGATTTACAAAGATGGAGCTCAGAAAAACCAGGATGATACACTTAATTCACCTAATACTCCACCTAGTGCAAAGAAGAGAAAGATCAATGAAAGCATATAAAACTAATAAAAGCGCCTTTGGGCGCTTTTATTAGTTTTATATAATTTTAATATAATTTACCTAAGACAACAAACTAACAAATTTACGTATTGACATATATTATTTTAATAAATATACTTATATACGGAAACATAAAAAGTTAATAGTATGGTTGATTAACGAGAGACCTTATGAGGTGGCTCTAAAAAAACCAATATTTTTGTGAAGTAGCTGCTTGTTAATGGCTTATCATAAAGATATTGGTTTTTTGCTTTTTTTAAATAGATTTATTGATAAAGCGGAGGAGGGATTATGTTTGTCATCGATTTATAATATCAGTTTTCAGGAAACCGGGTTTGATAGTGACAACGGGCAAAAACTAAATGAACGGCAACGGAAACAATTGCAACATGAATTAAAAATCTACATGGAAAAGTACTTTAAACAAAAGCTCGGTAAAAGTGTTGATTATACTAAGATTATCATCTGGGATGATATGCTCATTATCCAGGGTGAACGTTTTTTAACCGAACCGGAAAAATATATTGTGGCAACTACAGCAGGGGCAGACGTAGTTAATAATGCAAGGATGCATGTGGCCAGACAACATGCTATTGATAATGTGCCATATTTTGAGGAACTTTTAGGAGCCAAGGCACTTCACCAGACTTACATGGTGGAAGCAGATAAGGATTTCTGGATGCATGTGGTTGTTTTTGATCGAGTTCTAACCCAATAACATATAAGGGGCTATCAAGGAATAAATAAGGCAGAATACTCCGAGGATTTTTCGTGCTAGACAAGGCGTCAAAACGTGGTAATACTGGAGGTATTGGCACGTTTTGATAACGAAGTATAGCGCTAAAAAGACCGGAGTAAATGACTAGTTTATTTCTTGATAGTCCCTAACTACAACTTAATACTTGGGAGATTTAGGAGAGACCTTAGGGTAACTCCGAAGTAGACCAATGTTTTTGTGAAGAAACTCGGCCAAACGAGTGTCAACGTAAAAATATCGGTCTTTTTTTATGGAAAGGAGGCAGTTATAAAGCAGAAAGATTTCCGGTATAAGAAAAAAAATTTTGTATTAATAAAAATTTTAGAAAGGTGGAATCTATAATGGGTAAATTAGATGGCAAAGTAGTAGTAGTGTCAGGTTCAGTTTCAGCAATTCCTGGTTTTGACTCTATCGGGTCAGCAACAGTTCGTGAAGCATTAGCTGAAGGAGCAAGAGGGGTAGTTGTGTCTGACATTAATGACAAATTAGGTGAAGATTTTGTTAAGGAATTAAATGATAAATATGGTGAAGGACACGCAATTTATGTTCACACTGATGTATCTCAACCTAAAGATGTTGAAAAATTATTTGAAACTACAGAAAAGGTTTATGGAGTTGTAGATGCAATAATGGCTAATGCTGGTGTGGTAACTGCAGAAGATTTCGATAAAGACCCGGAAGCAGTTTTAAAATCTCGTAAATTTATTCAAAGTATTAATGAAGATGGAGTATTCTATACAGCATTATATGGTTCTCGTTTAATGATCAAAAAAGGAATAAAAGGTTCAATCGTGATGGTTTCCAGTATTCATGGTGTTGCTG
>JAQUUV010000118.1 GCA_028693695.1 Syntrophomonas sp. | reverse complement strand
TTATTAGTGATGACGAAATCACGATTAACCAGTTGCCTTAACCAGAAGTCTTAATTGCAAGTATTAGCCCACAGAGGGTTTGTTAATTGGCCAATTCAAGGAGCTAAATCAGGGTGAATATTAAAGAATTAAATTAAAAGGGCCAGCATCCTCACTTCTGTGATTCGCCAGCCCTTCTAATTTGGGGATGTACTGTACACTCAGTACGCCCTCCTTCTATTAGTCACCCTGATAAACCATTCCCCCTAATCTTGACCTGTGGCCTGTGGCTCGAGCACTGCGACTCTATTGCCATCGTGTGGGGGTTTACCGTTTCCCTTCCAGTTTTACATCCTGTCCTCTTATCTCCTGGATAAGACTCCATTTTGATAAATAACTCTGCTGGTTTTGAAGAATCTGGCCTAGGGCTAAATATCTCTTTCCCAGCCTGGAATGGTTCAGGGTGCTTCCCAGTACTTTAGGCTAAGCCTATTTCCTAGTAACTTCATTGTAAGGGGTGATAACGACAATAGCAAGGGTTTTTCCTGCTCGTGATTGTTCTCATTTTCTCTTGAAATCATGACATATATATCCATATATTAGTCAAATTGTCTTAAGTCCAGCTATTCATTTCGTGCCGCTCAAATTCGGGGTATAATAAAGAGCGAAGCTAAGAGGAGGGAGTTGCAATACCGGTAAAATCATAACAAAAAGGAGGATATAAGGTGGAAAAAACTGATACCGCCCGGGAAAGAGCTACTCTGGTTGCCGTCATGAGTACAGCTTTTTTGGTTCCTTTCATAGGAAGCGCTGTTAATTTGGCCTTACCTTCGCTAGGAAAGGAATTTCAGAGCAGTGCACTCCTTCTGAGCTGGGTGGTAACCAGTTATCTTCTAGCCTCTGCTGCCTTTCTGCTGCCTTTCGGCCGGTTGGCGGACATTGTTGGACGCAGGAAGGTATTTCTAGGTGGGCTTGCGCTGTTTTCGTTGTTCTCTCTTCTATGTGCTCTGACCAGATCCATACAGCTGTTGATAGCTTTTCGCTTATTACAAGGAATTGCTTCGGCTATGATTTTTAGCACGTCTATGGCAATATTGACATCCGTTTTTCCTCCTAATAGAAGAGGAAAAGCACTGGGATTGTCCGTGGCGAGTACCTATATTGGCCTATCGCTGGGACCTGTTTTGGGTGGATGGATGAACCATAATATGGGTTGGAGAAGTATTTTCTATTTCATAGCATTTCTAAGTTTTGTTGTACCCATATATACGGCGGCAAATTTAAAAGGCGAATGGAAGGGAGCTGAAGGAGAAAAATTCGACCTGGCAGGCAGTCTGCTTTATGTGCTGGGACTGGTGGCCTTCTTGTACGGAATGTCATCTATTGCTTCATCATCATGGTCCAGGTATATTGCCCTTCTAGGATTGGCCTTGATAGCCTTTTTTGTTCGCTATGAGCTGCGGCAGGTACATCCAATAATAGAAATGAGATTATTTGTCCAGAATATTACCTTTGCTTTTTCGAATCTGGCGACCATGATAAACTACAGCGCAACTTTTGCGTTGGGCTTTTTAATGTCACTTTACCTGCAGGTGATATTGGGCCATAGTTCCCAGGCAGCTGGTATGATTCTTCTAGCTCAACCCCTGGTTATGGCTTTATTTTCCCCTCTGGCGGGCACTCTGTCTGACCGGGTGGAGCCGCGCCTGGTGGCTTCAGCGGGAATGGCCTTAAGCACCGTGGGCATTTTTTTCTTTGTTTTCCTGGGCGTTAAAACGCCGTTGTTTCTAATAGTGGCGAACCTGACATTGATTGGGCTGGGGTTTGCTCTCTTTTCATCGCCCAATACGAATGCGGTCATGGGTTCGGTTCAGCCCCGGCTCTATGGAATTGCTTCTTCAACATTAGGGACCATGAGGCTGGTGGGTCAGGCATTAAGCATGGCGTTAGTAACCTTGTTGATGGCGATTTATATAGGTAATGCTCAATTAAGTAGTGTTAATCCCAACAACTTGATGCAGTGTATTCACATCGCTTTTATTCTATTCTCTCTGTTGTGCTTCATAGGGGTGTTTGCTTCGATAGCCAGAGGGAATATCAATGAGGACAGGAAGCAGGTTGTACAGTAAGGATAGTTCCTCGTTAATATAACCTTCACAGGATTAACATGTACGCGTTTAATGGAAGGATAAAATAAATTTGCAGTCGTTATTTAAATGTCGGAGTTCAACATTATCCAATGTAGGTCTGGCAAACCTTTTTATCGTTTATATTGTATGGAGCAGTACCTATCTGGCTATCCGCGTTGCATTAGAAGAAGGTAGCGGACTATCGCCGTTGATGATGGGGTTTATCAGGATGTTTCTGGCTGGCGCTATTCTCATTGGATTTGCCGTTTTTCAAAGGCACAGAATCCGGCTAACAGTTAGGGAATGGTTAATCCTGATTCCTTCCAGCATTTTGCTTTGGGTGCTTAGCAATGGTCTCTTGATGTGGTCCGAACAATACGCTAATTCTGGCTTCGCGGCTCTGGTGGTGGCAACCACTCCGATTATAGTTGCCTTCTTGGATTCGTTACTTCTACGCCGAACTCCCTCCAGGCTCCTAATTGGCTCGCTTTTTCTAAGTTTTTGCGGGCTGGCGGTATTAATGGCTCCATCGCTGATGGAAGGCAATACTACTGAATTTACGGCAGGATTGGCTCTTTTGCTATGCGCATTTAGCTGGTCGTGTGGTTCGGTTTTTCAGAACCGGAATCCGCTTAGCCTTCCGTTTACAGTAATAGCTGGCTATCAACACCTGATTGCCGGTTGCGCATACGGCCTGCTAGTGCTGGTCTTTCATGAACCCCTGCCCCATCCCTCCACCCATGCCTGGCTAGCGCTGGTTTACCTGATTCTTTTTGGGTCAGTTCTGGCTTACACCGCTTTTGTTACTGCCCTTAGCCTCTTGCCTATCAATATTGCCATGACCTATGCTTATGTCAATCCGGTTCTGGCTTTATTGCTGGGTTGGTGGTTGCTAAGCGAACCGATTACCTGGTGGACATTACTAGGGGCAGCTATGGTAATCCTGGGGGTCATCGGCGTATTCCGGGATCGCTCACGATTGCCTCAGTTAGAGAAGAGGTAAATGGCATATGATAGGGAACGATTTTCTGTCACACTGTCGGGGAATTAATTCCGACCCTGTGCATAGTATGCGGCCTGGATGGAAAACCAGACCGCATATCTGTAATGTGCCTCGTGCAGTTATAATTACTCAGCTTCCCTAAGCTCAGCAAACCATTTGGCGTTATGATGCGCACTGATTTCAGCATCAATATAACCATCCAGCATCATAGAAGAAAATTCTACTCTGGATTTAGGATGGATGGCTGCCAGGAAGAAATGTCCACCGACCAATAATATCATGATCATAGCCGTCCAAAAATGAACATCATAGCAAAAACCTAGAAATGCAGCCGGTAGACTATGGCGCCATACCCACATAGGGAACCCGGTCAATATGATCAGAATACAGCCCAAAATTATCATCCAGCCCAACATTTTTTGGCCAGCGTTGTATTTATCCTGGGCAGGAGCTTCGTCGACCTTGATAAAAGGTATATATCCGCCCATAACTTTTAACCATTGAAAATCTTCTTTGGAGAAGTTGGAAATGGTATCGATGAAACGGGAAAACCTATCAAAATTCAATAGGATGTAGAGAGCAGGGCCGACCGTAAATACAACTCCGGCCCATCTGTGTACCAGCGAAGCATTGGCGGCACCGCCAAATATATTAGCTATGACATTTATATTCCAGTAAAAACCTATTCCAGTCAAACCAAGAATAGTAAAAGCTAATAAATGAATCCAATGCATGGTTCTGGTTTGGGTGCCATGTTTTAAGACCTTTCCTTTAATATCACTCATTGATTACCCTCCCTAATTATGCAGCTTCATGTGGCTTGCTTTTCAATTCAGTGATGAAATTCGGGATGTCCTTGCCATATTTGGTATGAAGCAAGTGATGGGCCTTTTCGCTAACCGGCTTTACTTCGCCGGGAGAAAGGAAATCCTTATAAATCTGAGCTATTTCTGGATTTTCATGAGATTTTCTGATGGCCATTTTCTCATCCAACGCATACAGTCCGGCGGCTCGTTTTTCAATATAGTCAGTACTTGCAGCAAAAGCATCAAATCCTAACTTGCTAAAGGCACCTAGAAATATAGCCGAGATCGTCAGCATTCCAGCTCCTTTAAAAAACTGCCGTCTGGTCATGCCTTCTCTTTCTGCAAAAAACTTCATTTATCTTCCCCCCTAATGCATTTCTCTTCTGATGGGCTGTCCACCACCATTTATGCAGCCGCCAGGACAGTTCATAACTTCTATGAAATGGTATTTGCTGCGGCCTGCCAGTACATCTTCAATAAGCTTATCCACATGTTTGGTTCCGGTTACAATTGCTACATTTACCGGCAGATTTTTGCCCAGATCCTTAACAGGTATCTCTACGGTTGCTTCCCGAACTGACGCAAGGCCTCGGACTGCCTTCAAGTCGACTTTATCTAATGTTTGCCCGCTTAAGATTTCATAGGCGGTTCTCAAAGCTGCTTCCATGACTCCTCCAGTTACTCCAAATATGGTGGCCGCTCCAGTCGAAGCGCCGATGAACTTATCGGCATCTTCATTCGGCAGCTTGTTAAAATCAATACCCTTTTCCTTAATCATGGCTGCCAATTCGCGGGTGGTTATTACCGCGTCAACATCTTGGTATCCGCTGGATATAAATTCGGGCCGGTTGCACTCGTATTTTTTGGCCGTGCAGGGCATTACCGATACAGAATAAATATTGGTCGGGTTTACATTAAGTTTGGTAGGCAAATAGGTCTTGGATACCGCGCCAAACATCTGTTGGGGAGATTTGGCAGACGATATGTGGGGGAGAATTCTAGGATACTTGTCCTCGGCATACTTAATCCAGGCCGGACAACAGGAGGTAAACTGAGGCAAGGGTCCCTTGTTCTCATAACCTTTTACTCCCAGGGCACCATATACCCGGTGAATTAATTCGGTTCCTTCTTCCATAATGGTGAGATCGGCTGTAAATTCGGTATCATATACCTTCTTAAAGCCTAGTCTCCTTAAAGCTGCATACATCTTGTTCTTGACATTGGTTCCCGGTTCCAGGCCAAATTCTTCGCCCAGTGCCACTCGGACTGCCGGAGCTTCCTGAACAATTACAAATTTACTTGGATCAGCCAGTGCCTTTTTAACCAGGTCAACCATACTGGCATCCTCAATTCTGCCAAAAGGACAGTTTATTAAGCATTGCCCACAGTTGATACAAAGATTATGGTCGATTTTGTGCCTCTGTCCTAACATTCCACTAATTGCGCCCGTGGGACATATTGAAGTGCAATGATCACAGGCTCTACAATCACTGGTTACATTAATAATACCTTGGGTTAATACTGTACTCATATCCTTCCTCCTTCGATGCAGTGCTGTAAATTTATAAAGCTAAATCATAACACCTCCTATTCATAGGTTGGAAACCTCTATTGAAATTGACCTATGCAACCATCTCCGGCTGCATTTCGACCTCCTGCTCATTAAGATGCATCAAACAAATGAGTATATAAGCTCCATTGGGAGCGTTGATTGAAATAGACCCGCCAAACCAGGGCTTTGACGGGTTAGATAAAAATTGGGGGATCAGAACAAAAAAACCACGAAAGCGTTACCCTCTAGGGGCAAACCTTCATGGTTTTGTTCACATGTTAAAATGAGTAATTATTAAATAATTTTAGCACTCTTCTGAATGCAATATTTTAATGCGAGGCCTCTGTAATTAAGGTTTCATACCTTTATATGCAAATATTAGCCGGTTTCCTTTCAAATCATCGTGGTATGTTCACTAATCAACAGCAGTAACCTTTAGCTTTGTTACCCCACCCACCTGATCAGGCTTAATAAATACACAAAAAGCCAGACCCTATGCAAAGGTCTGGCTAAAAGGCCACAAAAACTAAGCCTTTCTAGCTTCCCCTTTCCACATTGGGAGGCGCAACCGTTTCCCGTTACACCCTATAGGCCTCAAAACCATGGATACAACTTTAGGTCATGAGACTCGGAGACTGAAGACTGAGAATTTTTACTAGTTTATACTAGTGTGATTCTACACCGCAGATTTAATTTGTGCAATAAGAATTTCACGCTGCTTGTTTACTAGCGAATCCAAGCATACTGAGAGGATAGGCAATGGCAGTGTAGCACATTTTAATGTTTTACTACCCTAAAAATAAATTAATACGGATATACATAATCATTCTTAGGCTTTTCTGCACCCACTACATCATCTGCTTGAAATAGGGGGACTTTTTGCCCTTCAAATTCAGTTTCTTCGATTGTGCCGGGTACTTTAACCCAACTATCTTTTTTAAGCTCATTGGCCCGGGGGTATTGGCACAATAAACCAATAGGCTGCATATCGTCTGTACAGCATGTCATCATAAACCTC
>JAQUUV010000117.1 GCA_028693695.1 Syntrophomonas sp. | reverse complement strand
AATTAAAGTTAAATTAGCATTTGGTATTTTTTCTAAAACAAAAGAAGATAGCAGTCCTGTTCCCGCCCCAATATCCAATATATTAGGCGTTTCATTGCTTGTTTCGGCAACAGCAACCGCTATTGAATAAAAATCGTCAAAGCATGGAATCAGTTTTCTTCTCTGGCTATCATAGTTTATGGCGATATCGTTAAATTTTTCCTTCACGTCACCGTATTCCGAATCCATATTGCCCCTCCAGTTTGTAAAGTTATACTATAACGGTAATCGGTAAGCATTTTGACATAGTTCTATCCATGTTACAATCCCCAAAAATTCTCCAAAACCATAGATTTAAAATATCTCCGCGATTTAAATATGTCTGATGGAAGCTGGGTAAATGCTATACTTCCTTTTCTTTGCTTTCGAGAGCTGTTTTATGTTGTGCGCGGGCATGGGTCAACATATGCTTCTTTACACTCATTTGACGTTTTCTATTATTTGCCTACGTTCTTGATCGAGTTCCAATAGTTTTTTACTGTTTTGCTCCTTTATCACGGTCAGGTCATGAATAATCGTCTGTACCTTACGTTGCAGCTGCTTGGTGCGAGCCTGGGCATCGTTGATTTTGAACTGAACGATTGCGTCGAATAATAACCCATCCAGAAAGAAATCGGCAAATGTTGCTAATCCGCCTATTTGAATGGTGTCATTCGTAGGTTTGACATCAGCCAGTTCCCGCTGAAATTTGCGTAGCAGCAGCTGAGCCTGGTCTATTTCATTCCTGGCATCACTGATGTGTGAATGCTTTATCGCAGTGGTTAGAAGGCCTCCCCCCAACAAGTCAAAGGCACCCCATCCTTCAGCGCTGCCCAAGCTTTTCTGCACCTTAGAGAACGCTTTCTCCACCTTCTTACCGGCTTCAATTGCTTCTATCAGTTCCTTTACCTCGGCTTTTAAGCGGCCCAACTGTTCGGCCATCTCAAACAGGTGCTGGGCCTCAGGTCCACCAGAGCGAAGCAAGTACTCTTCCTTGTCCCGTATAGCCTGCTGGTATTTAGTGTCCAGATCACCCATGGCGATCAAATTGTTATCTATTCTGGTTAGATCTGCTTCAAGTGCTATCAGGGCAGCATTAGCTTCATCATACTTGAGTTTGGCGGTCAGATATTCCTCCTGCTCTTTGCGTTTTGCCTCTTCCTTGGTTCCTCTGAGGCTGTGCCAAAGATTAAGGAGTGTAATGCCGTCTAACCTTTCCACATCTCTGCTTTCCAAAGCCAATTGTCTTTGCAGTTGATCCCTAAGATTTTTCTGTTCTTGAATTAGATTAACGGTTATTTCTCTGCGATGAAGCCACTTTTCTCTTTCCTTTACTAAGCGTACCGCCTCCGTTAAGCGTTCATGCACATTCATGAGCAAACACCTCCTTGCCAGTTAACTCAAGGGTTTATTTTGGGTAATTTATGTATTGAAAAATAAAGGGTGTATCCCTGTGTCCCCGAGGTCTAAGCAGTGTGAAAATTGAACTTTATGCGTCTTTTACCTTTCCCCATAATATACAACCACGGTAAATGCATTAAGCATAATTGTAACTACAAGAAGTATAGTAGCGATCAATGCCACTGCAGAGGAAGTATCCATAAGTGCTGACCAATCCTCTAGCTTTACCATATGATTTGTATAGAAAATCTGCATACACAATGAGATGGCACAGGCACTGACGCTTACTATGGAAAAGACAACCCAGTTCCTGTGGTCGGCCTTATTCCGCTGTACGAGATTAACAACAGGCAGTATCCATGCAATGAGCCCAAGTACAAGACTTCCTAAATTTAGCCAACCAGCTCCAAACATAACTTTCCCCTTCAAATTAGAATTCATTTTCTTGTTTATCTATTGCACATATAATCACACTGATAAGCCAAATAACACTGCATATCACGCCGATAAATGACGTGATATAGCCAAACAAGACTTCGTTTGCGGTAACTGAAATGATTCCAAATAGAATTACAATATATTTCAAATTCATCTTTAAATTTGATAGGTACAACTCCATGCCATGTTCTTGTAATCATTTTGACCTCCTGCTGAATTTTGATAAACAATAAGCGCTTTCTATTGTCGTTACACCGGGACGTTCATAACGTAACAAGTGAACGTTTTTTTACGGTTACCGATAATGGAACCAAACGTGCAAATACCCGGTTACACTATGAACGTCCCGGTATAACCCAATTCTCTATTTACTAGCATAGTTATTATGGAATAAACAGGCAATAGTGTTTTATCCCCACATTTCTTGGTATTTAGACAGGATATATTTATTTTCGCATTTGGTGGTTGAACACAATGCGTTTGCAACTGCGTAGTAAGAAATGATTTGGCAGTAATTATGTGCAGAGTCCATCCCGCATAGGAAGGTTCTCATTTTCTTTTCACAGATGTTTCTTAGGACAAACCTGGTAATGATCCCCACGCTCTTATGTCCATGGGATGTGACAAGAAGTCGGCGCAACGAAACACATAAAGCACACAGCGATCGACATGCATTCCTGTTGAATACAAAGGTTGTTTTAAAGATTTCGTTCTAACATGGACTTGATATTATGGGAGTCAATTATTATGCTAACAAAAGGATACTGAAGTAATCACATCCTTATTTTCGTACTAACCCCTCATGACCGCAGGACACAACCATGTATTATTTAAAGGAGGTGCTCTATGGGTAATCAAGATTTTATTATCAGAAATATGACCAAAAATGATCTGGCCCTGGCTATTGAACTGGCGGCTCAGGAAGGTTGGAACCCAGGTATAAATGATGCTGATTCTTTCTGGGCGACTGACCGGTATGGTTTTCTAATTGGTGAGATTAACGGAGAGCCGGTGGGGTGCATTTCATCAGTTTCCTATGGAGGAAACTTCGGTTTTCTAGGATTGTATATTGTTAAACCTGAATTTCGGGGACAAGGTTATGGGATGAAACTTTGGAACTGTGCTATCGAAAGGTTGGGTAATATTACGATTGGACTGGATGGGGTGGTGGCCCAGCAGGAAAATTACACAAAATCCGGTTTTGTCATGGCATACAACAACGCCCGGTATGAGGGAGTTGCACAAGGTAAGGTTTCTGAGAAGATCATACCGTTAGCTCAGGTGCCGCTGGGTACATTGCTTGAATATGACCAGAAATTATTTGGTGCACCGCGCGCAGCTTTTTTAAAGGAGTGGATCAATCAGCCAGGCACATATACTGCCTGCCTAATGAATGGAGATCAAATCTTAGGATTCGGAGTTGCCCGGCCTTGTCGGTTAGGTTATAAGATTGGACCACTCTTTGCTGATAACCTGGATATTGCCCAGGATATTTTCGCTCATCTAGCCGCCTCAATATCTGGCCAAACGATTTATCTGGATATACCGGAAATCAATCCAGATGCATTGCAATTAGTAAAAAAGCAGGGTATGCAAAAGGTGTTTGCAACTGCCCGCATGTACAAAGGCAAGGCACCTGTCCTACCGGTTGATCATATCTTCGGGGTTACGACTTTTGAGCTGGGATAACAAGACAAGTGACTAAAAACCTGTATTAAAAGGGCTTTGGCACACCGAGGCGCCAAAGCCCTGCAATACTAATCTTGACTATGGTTATTCCAGTAGTTTAGCAGTAGTAAGTGCCTCTATCCAGCTTACTCCAGAAGCTCCGGTAATATTTAATTCGTTTATTACTACAGACTTATTGTTTAACCAAAGCCGCAATCCCACCCTTATAGTAAGGTTCGGAAAACAGTACGCTTTTGGACCTTTCATCGGTAATTGTAATACAAGCACCTATCATATCTACCTTACCCGCATTTAAGGCCGGTATCATTGACCCAAATTCCATATTTACAACCTCAAGCTTCATACCCAGTTTTTGGGCCACATAGGTCGCCAGTTCAATATCAAATCCCACTACTTTCTGGCTGCCATCTACAAATGAAAACGGCTCGGTCACTGAAGCCGTGCCAAACCTCAGAACGCCTTTCTCGCCATTTAGATTGATGGTGGGCATACTAGCCGGACTTCCAGTCTTCGGAAACCATCGCGTCATCATTTGATCATAAGTTCCATTTGCCTTAATTTCTTTTGTAACATCGTCGATAGCTTTCTTCAGTTCCTTATTATCAAGGGCGACTGCAAAGGCATAATTGTCATTCGTAATCATCTCTGGCAATACAACCATTCCGGTATTTTTAGCAGCAATATTCTTCAATATCGGCTCATCATAGGCCGCTGCATCGGCTTTTCCCGCTTTTACTGCCATACATGCATCAAGCACACTATTATAATATTGAAATTTGGCATTAGGATACTTTGACAATACCAGCTTATCAGCTATTGTGCCTGTAGGGACAGCAAATTCCTTTCCATCCAGCTGGTTCATGGCCGTAATTTTCTCCCTCGAACCACATCCTGAGATCACTAATAGTGATAAAAATAATGCCAGACAAACTATGCGGTTGATCCTTTTTGACATAATGCATATCTCCTCATTCTTAACTAATCAGGGTAGTAAATTATCATATCAAGTAAGCAAGTTGAGTCGCCGGTATTTTCATAACTATGAGGTGCATCGGCTTTAAAGCGTATTGCCTTGCCGGAATTAACAACATACTTTTTATCGCCTATTACAACTGTCAATTCTCCCACAAATACGGTTATAAACTCTTGAGTTCCTTGCAAATGAGGTACAGTGGACAAATATCCGTTCTTATCCAATTCAAGGTAATATATTTCAAAACGCCGAGTGCTATCAAAAGGAAATGTAGGATATATTTTCACCTTGCCTTCGCCTTCTATTAAAGGTTCTATATTGCTTGTATCTATTAATTCAACATTTGATTCTGCGTGATTAATGAACTGTGAAAAAGATATTTTAAGCCCATTTGCTATCTTCCACATAGTAGATACGGTTGGGTTAACGTCACAGCGTTCAATTTGTCCAAGCATACTTTTACTTACACCTGATAGCTTTGCAACAGTGTCAAGACTAAGTTTCTTTTCTTCCCTAATTCTTTTTAAATTATCTGCAATTATGTTGCTAAGACTATCCAAATAAACACCTCCTTAACGATTGACGTTATAATGCACATGTAGTACCATTATAGCGCACAGGCAATATACTGTCATATTTGCACAGTATATCATGCTGATAATTCAGATTAAAGAGGTGAGATATAGCATGTTAAATTTTCCCGCTTTTTTATCATATGTTTTTGTCGCAAACATTTCTCCGGGGCCTAACACAATCATATCAATGTCAAATGCAAGTAAGTTTAACCTAAATAAAAGTATTCAGTTTAATTTAGGGGTATCTGTGGGTGCCTTTTTTGTACTACTGATATGTAGCTTTTTCAGCTTAACCATATTTAAGGTTTTTCCTTCGATTAAGTTGATTATGGTTTGGATAGGCGCTGGATATATTTTATGGCTATCATGGAAGATATTAAGGAGTAGACCTATTGCGGAAAATGAACAAAGTAATGGAAAAAGCAGTTTGTTTTTTCACGGTGTTGTTTTACAATTTGTCAACCCAAATACGATTTTGTATGGAGTGACTGCTTTTACAACATTTATTATTCCACAATATAACTCTCCTGTTCTATTAATAATATTTAGCGTTCTTCTTTCTTTCAGCGCTTTTATATGCACGGTTTGTTGGACTCTGTTTGGTTCATTATTTCAAAAAATAATTGTAAAACACGGAAAAATCATTAATGTTGTCATGGCAATTCTTCTTGCGTATTGCGCTATTTCTTTGATTGTAAAAAAATAGGCTAGGTACGTTGATGCATCAATGAAATAATAAAAGTTACATACTCCGCCCGCCTGCACCACCCGGATGTTCCTTCTACCAGGTAAATCATAAAAATCAGCGGCAACCTCACAATCAAGGGCGAGTATTTTTACCCCATGCTTTTCGGCTTTTATTAGGGCTTCCCCAAAAGCCTGATGAGTTGCCTTATTAGGGGTGAAATACAGGACATCTTGCATTTGGATTATGAAAACCAGGTATGCCTCCTAATCTTCATTAATGCATTGACAAACAGGTGAAACCAGCATCTAAAGAGATTTTAAATACTTTCTCTCCGTACTTCTCACGTAAATGGCAGTTTAAACTATGATAGCGTTTATCTCCCCATAAGCGGGGTTCTTCTCCTGTATTACTCATAAAACATGCTTACCTTTCATCTTATCCCGCCACTTACATAAGGTGCTTAACAGGCATAAGAATCGTCCCCATGCCCGCAGTCCCTATCTCTTTACTCTGAATCTACCAACCGCTTTTTAAAGCTCGAATATTTCACTAACAGGAATCTCTAAACCATCAAAAGAATATGAAGTTAGAATATCCTCGAGTTTACAGGTGGTATACTCGTCAATTTCAAAGTCCTTAAAGCCATAGACCATAACTGAATGTTTAAAAGGATCGACAACCCAGGATTCCCTCACGCCGGATAACATATAAGTATTGAGTTTATCTACCATATCCTTTGAACGGGTGCTTTTCGATAATATTTCAACGCAAAGCGTGGGTGTACCCATGTATCGGCCTTTTTCATTAACGTT
>JAQUUV010000116.1 GCA_028693695.1 Syntrophomonas sp. | reverse complement strand
TACGGTGGTTGTTCACTTCACAATCAATCACATGGGGAATCATTCCTGTCATTGTTTTTGAATCGCTTTAGAGGTAAAGCCATTTATCTATTGGATGAACCCGAAGCAGCTTTGTCTCCCTCCAGACAGTTAGCTTTTTTAAAGATATTACATGACCTGACCAGGAGTGGAGATGTACAGTTTATAATTGCTACTCATTCTCCAATACTAATGGGTTATCCCAATTCTGTGATATTGAATTTTGATGACAGTAAGATTGATGAAGTAAATTATGAAATGACAGATCATTATCAAATCACTAAGTATTTTTTACAGCATAGAGAAAAGGTCCTTTCAGACATATTGGATAATGATTAACTTCATCTGCAACAATATAAGTAAAAATATCTTCCAAATCATCATAAGCCAGGTGCAAATATTCAACGCTATATTCCTTTATTCGAGGATGTGAGCAGTGCACCAATATGAGCATTCTGGGATTTTAAGCAATATAAAAAGCTACCCCACTGTTTTCATTGGCCGCCCAAACCTTGCCCCCATGCAGCTCAACGACATGCCGTACAAACGCCAAGCCCAGTCCGGATTGCCCGCCTTTGCCGGTATAATACTCTTCGAAAATCTTATCAAGAAACGGCTCTTCAACAATGGCTCCGTCATTCCAAATTCTTAGCCAACATTCTGTCTGCGTTTCATCGTACAGGCAGATGTGAATTGCACCGGAAGCGTGGCGAGTAGCGTTTGTCGAAATACGGGGTTAAAATGCAATAAGTTGTTATAGAGTACAATTAGAATGTTAAAATAGGCTTATAGCCAAATTAGCTATAGTAATATTTCTATATTGGGAGATGTTTAAATGATTAATTTGTCTCTGCCCGGCAGGGAAATAAACCTGGAATTAAAAAATCTGGTGCTCGATTTGAATGGTACGCTAACGCTTGATGGCATACTGGTAGAGGGCGTTGCATCAAGGGTAGGTCTATTGAAAAAAGAACTGGAGATATATCTATTAACCTCCGATACTCTAGGGTGTGGTGCTGTTGTAGCAGAAGAGCTGGGGATATCCATTTTCAAGGTGGGTAAAGAGCAAGGTGGACAAGACAAGCTGGATTTTTTAAATACAGTGGGAACCGAAGAAACGATAGTAATTGGAAATGGTTTCAACGATCGACTCGTTCTTGAACATGCAGCATTGTCCATTGCAGTGATAGGTGGCGAAGGCTGTTGTGTTCAGGCATTGGAGAAAGCAGACATCGTGGTAAAAGATATTCTCGATGCCCTCGACCTGCTCATTAAGCCATTGCGCATAGTTGCAACCCTCAGGGATTAAACAAATTGAATCTCAACACCGAGATTGAATCCTTTTTTCGACCTAATATACACTGGCATATTATAACCGGCGGTTATTTCACAAATGATTATTATTTGTGATAGACTTAAAGTGCAAACTTCTTGGAATAAGAGGAAAAAATAGGTTGAGGAGGATGAACGGTGAGGGGAAAACAGTTATTAACGGTATTCATATTGCTATTGGGAGTATTTTTGCTGGCAGGTTGTGGGCAAAGCAAACAGGCAGATACCGACCAGCCTAAAGATGCTAAAGCAACCATACAATCCATTAGAATGGGCGGTTCAAGTACGCTGTCACCTATTGTTGCGGAATGTGCTAACAGTTTCACGGACAAATACAAAACATGGGATAAGGTTGATAGTAAATTGACGAAAGATCCCATTGTATTATTCGTATCCACCGGTGGGTCAGGCTTTGGTGTGAAATCCACTATTGATGGTACATTTGACATGGGTTTAGTAGCCCGGGAAATCACTGCAGAAGAAAAGGCTAAGATGCCGGAAGGTAAAATCTATAATATGGGATCCGATGTATTAACCATAGCAGTTAATCCTCAGAATCCAGTGGTCAAAATTAAGCCAAATTTGACCCTGAATGAAATCAAGTCTATTTTTGCCGGGGAAATCAAGACTTGGAAGCAGCTTGATGCCCAACTTCCGGATCGTCCTATTGTAGTGGCGGTAAGAGATCTAGGTGGAGGGGCTAGCCAGGTTTTCGATGAAAATGTTATGAAAGGTACTCCCATATCCAAGGAAGCTATTCAGATACCATCGATGGGAGCTTTGGCTAACAAGGTAATGGAGAATGTAAATGCCATAGGCTATGTGTCTTCTGGCTTGGTCAAGCAGAATAAGGACAAAATTTCCGTGCTTAGTGTAGAAGGGGTCGCTCCTACTGACGAAAATATAAACGGTGGAAAATACAAAATCGCCCGGCCATTATTAGTAATCACCAAGACTAAGCCTAGCAGTGAACAGCAGCTTTTTATAGATTACCTGATGTCAGACAGCGGGCGCAAAGTGGTAGAAGAGATGGGTTATGTTCTTCCCAGCAAATAGAACCCCATCATTAATCATATAGTCCATTAAGTGGGTGGGTTTGCATAAGCCCCCCCACTGATTTTTTAGGCATAAATCATTTCCTTTAGAGCTGAACATGTACATGAAAAACTTTAAGTTAAAATGGAGCTTAATAATGTTAAGGAAAATCGCAACAAACCGCAGGCAATTTTGGGATTACATAATGGGAAATATGGCGGCTTTTATCGCCATTGCAAGCACGGCATTGTTTCTGGCAATTATTCTTTTTATGTGGGGGGAAAGCAGGCCGATTTGGGTTTTGCAGGGGTTTAATTTTGTTGGTGGTACGGAATGGAATCCGGTAGGCCACCCTCCGCAATTGGGTATAGCCAGTATGATAGCTGGAACGCTGTGGGTCGCTCTGGGGGCGATGGTTTTGGCTGCACCAATAGGTTTTGGTTGCGCCATATTTCTAGCGGAATTTGCTCCGGTATGGTTAGCCCGCATATTAAGACCAATATTAAATATATTAACAGGTATTCCTTCGGTAGTTTATGGTTTTTTGGGTGCGGCTGTTTTAGTAAAGTTCTTCGAAAAAACTTTTAACCAGGCTAGTGGCGAATCATTGTTTTGCGCTTCATTAGTACTAACGATTATGATCTTGCCATTCATAGTAGCTAATTCCGAATCAGCTCTGCGCGCTATACCTCGAGAATACCGGCAGTCAGCTTTGGCCCTCGGTGTATCTCATCAGTATCTAACGATAAAGGTTTTAGTTCCGTTGGCAAAAAAAGGCATGTTCGGATCTTTGGTCCTGGCTTTTGGTAGAGCAGCAGGGGAGACTATGGCGGTATTAATGGTGGCGGGAAATAATCTTCTGATGCCTACAGCTTGGTTTGACAAGGGGGAACCTATACCTGCCTTAATAGCGCTGGAAGTGGGGAGCGCTGAGGTAGGAAGTCCTCACTACCAAGCCCTTTTTGCATCAGGTCTCGTACTGATTATTTTCATAGCAGCTATTAACCTTTTTACTAATCTGCTGATGCAAAGTACGCGAAATGGGGGAAGCTGGCGTTGATAATAAGGCGTTACCTGGATTTTATATGGCTTAGTCTATTCTGGGCCTCAGGCTTGTTAATACTGCTAGTCTTATCAGCTATGTTAGCATATCTCATATGGCGCGGTGGCCCAGCCCTATCCCTGGAGTTTCTAACTGCATCTCCCCGGGGAATTCCTCTGGGAGCACAGGGCGGGGTATATCCTGCCATTAAGGGCACTTTCTATTTAGTATTGATTGCGGTAGTTACTGCCGGGATACCGGGTATTATCACCGCAATATATTTAACTGAATATGGCATGCAATCAAGTTTAAAAGAGATAGTCAATTTAACTGTGCAATGTATGGCGGGTATTCCCTCTATCATTACCGGATTATTTGTTTATGCTTTTTTGGTAGTTCAATTGAAATGGGGTATGTGCCTAATGGCAGGGGGTATTGCTCTAGGCATAATGGTATTACCAGTTATTGTACTTACTACCCGAGATGCTTTCTTGGCGGTAGATAATAATTACCGCTGGTTGGGTGCTTCTCTGGGTGTATCTCGGGGCTATATGTTTTTAAGGGTTATCTTGCCTCAGTCCGTACCGGCTGTTTTGAGTGGACTACTACTGGCGATGGGTTATGCGGCAGGGGCTACAGCTCCTATTATGGTAACTGCCGCAGTTATTTCTTCAAATTCATCAGGAGCTTGGTTTGAACCGGTAATGGCTCTGCCTTATCATTTGTATATTTTATTCAGCGAGCATACATCAATGGACAAGGCTTACGGCACGGCACTGCTCTTGGTGTTGCTGCTGTTGGTCGTAAATATTATTGCCTTATGGATACGCAGCTGGCAAGGAAGGGATTTTCATAATGACTTTAGGCCTAAATAATTTCTATGTTTCGTATAATAATAAACTAATTCTCCAAGATATTAACCTAGCATTTCAAGAAAAAACGGTTTCGGCTATTGTTGGACCATCAGGATGTGGGAAAACTACTCTTTTGAGAAGCATTAATCGGACAGCGGAACTGGAGAGCGGTTTCCGGTGCAACGGAGAGATTATGCTTTATAGCGTTAATATATACCAAACCAAGGATGTCGGAAGTATTCGCCGCCGGATCGGTTTAGTTTTTCAACAACCTGTAGCCCTGCCCATGAGTATAACGGAAAATGTAATATTTGGAGTGAGATATTGTGGAGAAAAGAACAAAAACTGTTTGCAGGAAATTAATGAACAGTGTCTGCGGCGGGTAGCCCTGTGGAACGAGGTTAAAGATAAATTAAAAAGACCAGCGCGGGAGCTTTCGGGAGGACAACTGCAAAGATTGTCCATTGCTAGAGCTATCGCTGTAAGACCGGATGTGCTTTTGTTAGATGAACCCTGTTCCAGCTTAGATCCGGCATCTACGCATATGATTGAAGACCTCCTGGTTGATCTAGCTCAGGAACTGACAATTATAATAGTGACTCATAATCTTATTCAGGCCAAAAGGATTGCCCAGGAGACGGTTTTTATGCTGGATGGACAGGTAGTTGAAAAAGGCCCCACTGAGATTATGTTTTCTAATCCTGATAAAAATGAAACCAGGGATTATTTTTTTTAAGGGAGATAAAAGTGATGGAGTATTGTAGCCAATTTGAAAAATAAATTGTATTAGGGGGTGAATGCCATTATTGCCATTGTTAAGAAATTTAAATGAAACCCATAACAAATACCAGAGGTGTGGATGGTAATATGCTATAATGCATAACTTCCCATTATCTATAGAATCTAAAGAGAGGTAGAGTTATGAAAATAAGGGTCCTGGCATTCAGACATTCTTGCTTATACCCCCCACAACCGGTGGTCGGTTTTGTTCTTTTCCATAAAGAACATGGAGATACCTCTTAAGCCCACGTGGGTTCCTACGGCAACACCCATCTGCATAATATAGATGTCACCCTTAAAAGTACCTTCATTGACTAGCTTATACTCCAGTTCTTCTGCAATCCTAATGTCCGAAGTGTAACCAATAATAATAAAATCATTAAGCTCGGGATTATTTCTCTTTATAAATTCACGAACATAATGTGCAATGACCTTTTTTTGGCCTCTTTCTTTGGCAACAACTGCTCCTCGGCCATTTTTCATAGTCATAATCGGTTTAATGTGCAATAGTTTACCGAAAAAACCACCCAGACTGGATATCCTGCCACTTTTAATCAAACGGTTGAGATCATCAACAGATAGAAAATGCTTAACCCTGGTTTTATATTTTTCGTTAAAGGCAATTAAATCTTCAAAGCTAGCCCCGTCTTCCCGCAATCTACAACTTTTCAATATCAGCCAGCCACTGCCATGACTCATGGATTTTGAATCAACAATATAAATGGGTACAGTTATTTGGGGATTTTCTTCTAAGAACAGCTCTCGGGCAATTACCGCAGATTGGTAAGCAGCACTGGTACCGCTGGACATACAAATGCACAGTATCTCGGTATAGCCGTCCTGGATAGCTTCATTGAATATTTTGGTATATTCTGCGGGACTGGGCATAGAAGTACTGGGCTCTTCCCGTAAGTTTTCCAAAATGCTGTAAAAAGTATCAGGATCGATATCTATTTTATCCCGGTGGATGATACCTTCTATCTGGATGGTTAAAGGGGCGATACCAATATCGTATTTTGCAATTATTTCCAGTGATAAATCACAGGTGGAGTCAGCCATTATCTTAATCATATTTCCGCCCTTTAAGAAATGATTATTATATTTATGGAAATGTAACGCTTGCCTCACTATACAACAAATATAAAAACATGATAACAGGTGGGTAATGAATCTAGGTTATCGGCTAATAATATCACAATTTGCTTCCGTTATGACACTTTTCGCAATAAAGATATGGCTCCGCGTGCTTTCATTTAACCCATAAAAGTGGCAAATACTGCTTGAATCATAAAATATCATAATAATTATTCTTCCGTTTTTTTGTGCTTTAATTCAGTTTAGAAAATGAAATACTGTGATTGTCCATATTGAATAATATGTTTACTTTTGACACACATGATTCGCCAAAAATGATTATAATGTCGGAATATTGGGTATTTTCATGGATATAAATCAGAGGATAGGCTTATTCAATTGTCGAACCTAAATACCTAAGTGCATTTTTTTGCATTAATTGGAGGAAAGCTGTCTTGCTGGCAGAATAGGAGT
>JAQUUV010000115.1 GCA_028693695.1 Syntrophomonas sp. | reverse complement strand
AGAAATATGGTCTTAATCATGAATTGCACGAATAATTTTCGTTTAAACTAAAAAGCCAAGACTCTCCACATACACGTATAGTTTATCATCCTTAAGCATTCATCGTATCCTTCAAGATGCCAACCCGGAGTTAAAAAAAGAATAGCTTGGGGGAAACTGGAACAAAACGAAACGTCCCATTTGTCCCCCTAATTTCTACTCTACAAATAAAATACTAGCAGATATATGGTGGAAATAGCGATAGAAAGCAACATCAAAGGAAAGGCTACCTTCATGTAGCTCCAGAAGCTTATGGGGTGACCTTGGCGTTCAGACATGCCTGAAACTATTACATTCGCTGAGGCGCCTACAATGGTACCGTTTCCGCCCAGGCAGGCCCCCAATGATAAAGCCCACCATAACGGGTCAATCGACATATTACTAATAACTCCCATTTCCTTAATCAATGGTATAAAGGTAGCTACAAATGGAATGTTGTCTATAAAAGCAGATGCTATGGCCGAGAACCACAGGACAAGTATAGTTGTTGCGGTCACATTACCATTAGTAAGAGCTACCGCCTCCCGCGCCATGCTTTCAATAATGCCTACCTTTTCTAGTCCCCCCACCAATATAAACAAACCGATGAAAAAAAACAGCGTGGACCATTCTACCGTATGCAAAATCTCTTCAGGGTCTTCCCTGGTTATGAGCAGCAACAGAGCGGCCCCGGCCAGGGCGATGGTGGCCGATTCCAAACCCAAGGTCTTATGGAGAACAAAGCCTATAATTACCATGCCAATAACGATTAGTGACTTCTTCAGTATGATAGTATCTTTTATAAAGTCACTGGGGTTCATCGCTCGTATTGTAGCCTTATTCTCTTCAGTGGCTTGAAGCTGGTCTTTGTACATGTATTTGAGAATTAACACCGTAACGATAAATATTACAATTACAACCGGAGTCAAATTATATACGAAGTCCATAAACCCATAATTAGCGGCGCTGCCTATCATAATGTTAGGCGGATCGCCTATAAGGGTTGCGGTCCCCCCTATATTCGAGGCCATAATCTCGGTAATAAAAAACGGTACCGGGTTTATTTCTAATGCCTTACAGATGGAGATGGTCACCGGGACTATCAATAGTACCGTGGTTACATTATCCAGTAAAGCTGATGCTACCGCAGTGACTATACTTAGAGCTATAAGTATTTTTATCGGCTCTCCCCCTGAACGATGAGCTGCTTTGATGGCCATATATTCAAATATGCCACTTTTACGTGTAATACCAACTATAATCATCATACCTGTCAATAATCCGATAGTATTGAAATCTATATAACTGATAGCTTCGTGTTGGACCAGTACTCCTAATACCAGCAGCAAAGCAGCACCAAATAAGGCTATGATAGTACGATGAATTTTTTCGGATATAATTATTCCATAAACTACCACAAAAAGGATACCTACCAACCATACCTTCCAATCCATTGCCTCTTCCTCCTCTCTGGCATCAATACGGTCAACTAGATCTTTACTAATTGAACTAATGTAAAGATACAAAACAAAATATACTTGTTTATATTAAAAGCTTATGGGAAATTACATAAAAGGGGTAAGAAGTGTTATTAATTTCTTACCCCTTTTATTAAGAATACTCTATATTAATCTTCTAAGCTAGGCTGACATTGACCAATAAGCGCTGGATAATTATTCAATAATACCATTGGCGGCCCGGTATTGTGCAGCTTTTTTATTTTTATATCCAGCTACAAAGATTGCAGGAATAATTACTATAACGATACCCAGGTAACCAACTGAACCATAACCCTTTACGACAATGTTGGTTAAACCGAATATAGATACGGAAGTACAAACAACCATTGATATAATGGAAATGGCTATGCGACGTGCACGTAGACTCTCAAATGCACCGGAACCAGAGGTCCATACTTTTTCAAATCTCGCAACTACGGCAAATACTAAGGTAACAGCGGTGGATACCAGCGCAATGAACAGAACCAGGCTGTAAATTACCTGCATCCATGAATATCCCAAGGATGTAGCAACATAATGTACTGGCAGGGTTTGTTTTAAAACTTCTGGAGAGAAACCAAGCAGCATTATGCAAGCAAGCACTAACATTATCCCGTTCATAGCAAATCCATAGCCAAAGAACTGATTGCATTCCTTGGTGCTTTTAATATCCTGTGCACATGAAATGATGGGAAGTACTGTAAATGACTGAAATCCTACATATACTAATGCCTTCCAGGCAGCGGCACTAAAACTCATCCCAAAGGAGTCGCGGGTAGCCATAATGTGGGTGAAATTAATCCAACCGGCATTTATTCCTAATGCAAAGGTCAATCCAACTGCAACTAAAAGGAAGTAAGTCATGTACTTTGAAGCATCAATAATAAGTTGAGCCCCAAATATGGTCATCACCAATAATACCGCACCGATGAGAACTATATTTAAGAGATAAGGACTTCCTACTGTTTTTGTCATGAGACTTGCTGCCCCTGCTATGGCTGCACTAACGCCACATAGAATTAAGATAATGAAACCCAATTCAAATAAGGGAGAGAATATTTTTTCATAGGGATGGAAAAGTTTATCGGAATAACTCTTATAATCGTAGGTCTGATTGTCTTTGGCAAAAATCAGGGCATTTCTGTGAATGTAACCCAGCAAGAGCATGGCAAGTATTGCAATAGGCACGGCATACCAGCCGTATTTTACATAGAAATTGACTTCCTGGTTGCCTGTTGCAAACCCACCTCCACAGTGAGTTCCAAACCAAACAGCCGCCATTCCAAATCCTATCCCTGCGGTTTTAACTGCTGCGCTCTTATTCTCAGTCATATATCTTCCTCCTCTTTTATAATTGCTGGTTAGTTCAAATGTTATTCATTTAGTAACTTGTCTTCCCCACTGCGCTTTCGTAAGCAGGAATATCCGCGCCTATGCGCTAGCTTCTTGGGCTCTTAAATTAATCAATTCTTTCATGGCAATTAGGGCTGCACCCAGTGCTCCAGTAATCTGGCAACTGGGCGATACCACGATTTCTTGGCGCAGTTCAGAAGCAAAAGCATTCACAATGCCTTCATTTTTGGCCACTCCTCCGGTTAAGACAACCATAGGAGTTACCCCTACCCTAATGGCTAATCCAGCTACGCGCCGAGCTACAGATTGGTGTATGCCCGCAGCTACATTAGCGGGTTTAATCCCTGAAGCTAGACGAGATATTACCTCAGATTCAGCAAAAACTGCACAGGTGCTACTTATATCAACAATAGCATCTGCTTGTCCAGCTAGTGCACCTAATTCACTTACATCTGTTTCGAGTACCCTGGACATTACCTCTAGGAAACGACCAGTACCCGCTGCACACTTGTCGTTCATTACAAACTTGGATATCATGCCTTCTTTGGAAATAGCTATAGCTTTTACATCCTGTCCTCCAATGTCAATGATGGTACGAACCGATGGGAAAAGATGATGAACTCCTAAAGCGTGACAAGTAATTTCACTAATTTGATTATTAGCTTGATGAAAACCGATTCTTCCATATCCTGTTGCTACAGTTCTAGCTATATCTTCCCAACCTAAGCCCGACTTCAAAAAAATCTCAGCCAATACTTTGACAGGTCCGGACGTGCCTGCCCCGCCAGGAAACACAGCATCTGCAACAATAGTTTTTGTACTATCAATAATAACCACTTTTGAAGAAGCTGAACCTATGTCAATCCCCAACGTATACATCTTTTATTCCTCCTTTCTTTTAAGTTATTGTTCACTTTTTATAAGTTAAACAAAGCTTTCATTTGTCTAATTCTTATTAGAGCAAAAATCATGCCAATACAATTTTGTTTGGCACGCTTTTACCGTAATCGGTGATGAAAACGGCCACTTTAGCGGCAGCTCAGGTCAAAACGATTTTTCTGCAACAATAATCTCCTCCTATATAAATGTCCGAAAACATCCTTGAAATAGTTCTTTTGAGGCAAGATGCAAGCGATATTACAATTTTTAATAGGTGCCAGATGATTTATATATGACCGGAGGGGCTTTTCGGGATATTGAGGCTTAATTTGTCGAATGAGGTAAAATGACTAACCAATAAATGTACCAATATATAAAAATATGTAAATATTCTGCAGTTGTTAACCTGTTTAAACTGTAAAAATTCACGTAATTTATCGCTGTTTGCTGGCATCTTCGCCAAAAATGCTGGCGCTTCATTTTCTAGTTGGCACATTTTTTGCGTTGCAAGGTTAATAAGGCTTAAGGTTCGATTTTAAGCTAGCAAAGAGAAATTTATTAAAGCCAAAAATTTTTATAAGAGAGGTGTTAGCTGTGAGCGAAGAAAAACTAACTTCCAAACAATATCTGGCAGAGTTGTCCGCCAAACACTATCAAGACGCCATTGAAGGTAAGAAACGCGGTGAACTGGTAGCGTGGTCGTCCTCCATCGCTCCCCAGGAATTCTGTGAAACCATGGGGATCCATGTTATATATCCTGAAAATCATGCCGCTGCTATCGGAGCCAAAGGCGGAGCTCTGCCGATGATCGACTATGCAGAGTCCAAGGGCTACTCGGCAGACATATGTTCCTATGCCAGAATTAACCTAGCTTATAAGGATATGCAAGACTGTTGTTTCGAGAATGTTCCGCTGCCCGACTTGCTAATTATATGTAACAACATCTGCAATGTCCTTGTTAAGTGGTACGAAAACCTATCCAAGGAACTCAACATCCCGCTTATCTGTATCGATGTGCCCTATAACACTGAATACGAAGTGACCCAGGAACGAGTGGACTACATTAATGGCCAGTTCCAAGAGGCCATTAGGCAGTTGGAAGAAATCTGTGGCAAGCCTTTCGATTATGAGCGCTTCCAGACCGTTATGGAAAACTCCACTAAGGCAGCCAATGCGTGGAATCGTGCCATGAAATATACGCAATATGTACCTTCTCCTCTAAACGGTTTCAATATCTTCAACTATATGGCCATGATGGTTTGTAATCGGGGTCGAGAAGAGTCCGCGAAGTTATACAATATGATTGCTGACGAATTGGAAGAACTGGTCCAGAATGGAAAGAGCCAGTTCCCGGTAGAGGAAAAGTTCCGCATCATGTGGGAGGGAATAGCCTGCTGGCCATATTTATCACATAATTTTAAGACGTTTAAACAATATGGCATAAATATGGTAGGTTCTACCTATCCAGAAGCCTGGACTCTGCTTTATGAAGCTGGTGACCTTGATAGTATGGCCAGAGCCTATGCCAGCGTTATGAATAACAACAATCTTAAGAGCTCCATCGACTTAAGGGTTAGAGTCCTTAAGGAAAACAAATGCGACGGTGCGGTCTATCATTTAAACCGCAGCTGCAAGCTCATGGATTTAATGCAGTACAAGATGTCAGAAGAAGTATATAAGCAGACAGGAATACCTTATATAACCTTTGACGGAGACCAAACCGATCCTCGTGGTTTTGCTAAAGCACAGTTCGAAACTAGAATTCAGGCATTGGTTGAAATGATGGAAAGTAACAAGGCCGAGAACAAATAAATCTAGGAGGTGGAAATTATGGATGTTATTAACAACGTACTTGCTGAAATGAATCAGGTTGTTTCAAGCCCAGGGCAAGTAATAAAAGATTATAAAAAAAATACTGGTAAAAAAGTAGTTGGTTGTTTCCCGGTCTACTGTCCTGAAGAAATCGTCCATGCCGCTGGCATGTTACCTATAGGTATGTGGGGCGGACAAACTCAGATCTCCCTAGCCAACACCATCATGCCTGCTTTTGCATGCTCGATTATGCAATCAATAATGGATTTTGCACTCCGAGGAGTATATAACGAACTGGATGCAGTCATTATATCCGCTCCCTGCGATACACTGAAATCAATCGGACAGGATTGGGGCTACGCGATCCCCCAAATCAAGAGTATACTGACGGTTTACCCTCAGATGAGGAAAATAGAAGCAGGCGTACAGTACCTTAAGACCGAGTTTCAAAACATCAAGAAAGAAATCGAGGCTATAAGCGGGGAAACCATTACGGATGAAGCCCTTCAAAAAAGCATTGAGGTTTACAACGAGCACCGCCAAGCCTTACGTAATTTCTGCTCTGTAGCCCGGATGTATCCACTAACCATCACGCCGACGGTGCGACATCTAGTCATTAAAAGTGGATATTTTATGGAAAAAGGCCAACATACATTATTAGTCAACGAGCTGGTCAATGAGCTTAGCAAACGTCCAGCGGAAAAATTCAAGGGGAAAAAAGTTATATTGACGGGAATAATGGCCGAACCAAACGGTCTCTTAGAACTATTTAGCGAAAATGGTCTTACTGTAGTAGGAGACGACCTTGCTCAGGAATCACGACAATTTCGGACAGACGTCCCCGCAGGGGATGACCCTCTGATCCGTCTGGCCCGGCAGTGGTCTCTGGTTGAAGGCTGTTCACTCGCCTACGACCCAGATAAAAAACGTGGAGACATGCTCATCGATATGGCCAAGGAAACTGGCGCAGATGCAATCGTGCTTTGCATGATGAAATTCTGTGATCCTGAAGAATTCGATTATGCGGTGCTATCTGCACAGTTTGAAGAGGCGGGGATACCCATGCTGTACCTGGAAATAGACCAACAGATGCAATCTCTGGAACA
>JAQUUV010000114.1 GCA_028693695.1 Syntrophomonas sp. | reverse complement strand
ACACTGGAAAGGTTTATTCGGGAAATCGAAACCCGCCAGCTTGTGGTCGATGAGTTTGATGATAAGCTGTGGGTGGCGGCAGTTGATAAGATAATAGTCCATAGCGCAGATGACATCCAATTTGTCTTTAAAGGTGGTACGATGTTTAAAGCTTAGTTCATAGAATATGCCAATTGGTTATATATTAATAAAGTGAGAGGAATAAGGTTTGTCGCGTTGAATTATTAATTAGATTGGTTTTGGAGGGATGCACAATGGAATTTAACGACAAAGAACAAAAGATAATTAATGATTCCAGAAAGCGCGCGGAAAACCTTTACAGGGATGGCGATTACCTGTGTTCCGAGGCGGTGTTTACGGTGGTCAATGATTATTTAGGAAGACCAATGCCTGCTGAAGCAGTAAAGATGGCTTCGGGTTTTCCAGTAGGTATGGGAACTGCCGGTTGTGCTTGCGGGGCTCTATCCGGCGGAGTCATGGCTCTTGGGCTAAAGTTTGGCCGTACAGTACCAAGAGCAGAAATGCCAGATATGTTCCGGGTCTCTAAAGAATTGCATGATGAATTTAAAAAGGAGTTTCGCAGCACCTGCTGCAGGGTATTGATCAAGAAATTTGAGTTTGGTGATGCAGAGCATATCAAGCAATGTGTATATATAACAGGGCAAGTAGCGGAAATGGTGATGAAAAAGATAATTCTTGCCGAAAAACCAGTATAGAAGTAACCGGAATAGAGATGAGTAAGAAAACCGAATGGGATCTTTATGCTTACAATTGAGCAGGGGGGCAATCGGCTACCATAGACCGAAAGCCCCCAATCTATTAGCTATTTGCTTAAAAGCTTTCTAACTTTTCACGGAGAGTTTTTTCCCCATTCATTTAATTATCCACGTCGACCTTTTTAGTCTTTAGGAGTCGCAGGCTGTTCAATGTAACCACAATCGATGCCCCCATATCAGCCATTATCGCCAGCCACAAGGTCAGCCACCCTGGGAATACAGCCAATATCGCGACCGCTTTAATCACGAGCGAGAAGGTAATATTTTGCTTAATAATACTTAGAGCATCGCGGCTAAGCCGTATGGCAAATGGCAATTTGGAGAGATCATCAGCCATTAAGGCTACATCCGCAGTTTCAAGCGCAGTGTCGGTCCCGGCGCCGCCCATCGCAATTCCAACTGTTGACAGAGCTAAAGCTGGAGCATCATTAATACCATCACCAATCATGGCTACTTTTCCATAATCTTTTAATAAATCTTGGATGGCGGTTACTTTGTCCTGGGGCAACAAATCAGCCCGGAATTCGTCAACACCCACCTGAGCAGCCATAGCTTTGGCCGTCATGGCATTATCTCCGGTTAACATGATAGTTTTACTTAAACCAGCCCGTTTTAAAGCGGCAATGGCGCCAGCGCTGCCCTCTCGGACTTCGTCAGCAACAGCAATAATCCCCAGGAAATTATCTTTGCTTCCTACAATCATCGCTGTTTTTCCTTCTTGTTGTAGTTTCTCAACGTAATGAACCACTGGGGCGGTTGAAACCGCCTCTTCCTGGAATAGACGTAAATTTCCTATAAGATAAGTTTGGCCATTGATTGATCCACTGCCTCCGCGGCCGGTTATTGCTTTAAAATTATCAGCTGGAGTAATCTCAAATCCCCGCAGTTTGGCTGCTTTGACAATCGAGACAGCCAACGGGTGTTCCGAGAGAGCCTCCAGGTTGGCCGCTAACTGTAAGAGTTCGTCTTCTGACAATGAACCAATGGAGACAACATCCGTGACGGTTGGCTCACCTTTGGTTAGGGTACCAGTTTTGTCGAAGGCGATGGCATTAAGTGAACCCATCTGTTCAAGATAAATCCCACCCTTGATTAATACGCCATTTTTGGCTGCAGTGCTAATAGCACTCACAATCGCTACCGGAGTGGAAACGACCAGGGCACAGGGGCAAGCAACCACCAATAGAGCTAAGCCCCGATAGATCCAGGGAGACCATGGGAAACCTAAAAACAGAGGTGGTATTAATACAATGCCCAGGGCAAGAACCAGGACAATAGGAGTATAAACTGCGGCGAAACGTTCGACAAATGCCTGGGATGGTGCCCGTTGACTCTGGGCATCCTCGACCATATGAATTATCTTGGCGATAGTGGTATCCTGCACCAGTTTGGTAACTTCAACTTCCAAAGAGCCATAAGAATTTAATGTACCGGCATAAACCTCGGCGCCCGGACCTTTTTCAGTAGGAATTGACTCCCCAGTGATGGCAGCCTGATTGATGGCTGATTCACCTTTCATTATCATGCCATCCATGGCTATTTTCTCGCCAGGACGGATAATCATGATATCACCAGTCATAATTTCTTCAACGGGAGCTTCAAATTCTTCTGTTCCACGCCTAATTCTTGCCACCTTGGGTGCAATGTCCATAAGATCGCGGATAGATTGACGAGCTTTATCCATAGTCCAGGCTTCCAGCATCTCCGATATTGCATATAGGAACGCAACCGTTGCTCCTTCTTCATATTTGCCTATCAACACCGCTCCCAGAACAGCCACACTCATTAATACACTCATATTAAAATTAAATCGCGGAAGTGCAAATGCTGCTTTGCGGAAATTGCCCCAGCCTCCGGCAACCATGGCCCCCAAATAGATCGGGATAAAAACAAATGACGGTATACCTAATTTTTCGATTATAAACGCAATTACTAACGCTACACCTGAGATTATGGCTCGGCGTAATTCCCAGTCTGCTTTTTGGGGGGTTGCTGTTGTTGATGCCTGAGCTTGTATTCTATTTACAGTGTAATTCTCTTCCTTGCCCAACTCCCTAATGCTTTCCAAATCTGCAGCACCTTCGACTACTAACTTGCCTGTCATCGTATTTAATTTGGCACTGGCTACACCCGGCAGCCGTGACACCGCCTTTTCAAATTTAGCGGCACAATCCATTCAGGTAATGCCATCTACTTGGAACTCATTTTTTAATTGTGCCTTCGGCTGTTGGACCGGATCAATAGTGTAATTCTCTTCTTTGCCCAACTCCCTTATGGCTTTTAAGTCTGCCGAACCTTCAACTATTAACTTACCTGTCATGGCATTTAATTTGGCACTAGCTACACCCGGCAGCCGTGATACCGCCTTTTCAAATTTGACGGCACAGTCCATTCAGGTAATGCCATCTACTTGGAACTCATTTTTTAATTGTGCCTTCGGCTGTTGGACCGGATCAATAGTGTAATTCTCTTCTTTGCCCAACTCCCGGATGCTTTCCAAGTCTGCCATTCCTTCGACTACTAATTTGCCTGTCATCGCGTTTAAATTGGCACTGGCTATACCCGGCAGTTGTGATACTGCCTTTTCGAATTTAGCAGAGCAGTCCATACAAGTAATCCCACTAACTTTAAACTCAGAAACCTGTCGTGATAGTAATTCCTTTTCTATAATCATTTGGAAGACCTCCTGCTCTTTTTATTATCTGCTAAGTTCAAGGAACTGAGCTGCCCATTCATTAGAGTGTCCGATATGTTCAATAGCTTGCTTAAATATAGTGCTGATATGACTATCGGAGAGGGAATAATACATTATTTTACCGTCCCGTCTAAAATTAACCAGCTTCTGAGTTCTAAGCATTCTCAACTGGTGAGAAACTGCCGAATCAGACATACTAATAACTGCCGATAAATCACAAACACATAGCTCTCTATTTAGCAGTGCAAAAAGTATTTTAACCCGTGTCGGGTCAGCCAGGACCTTAAAGGTGTCGGCTAAAGCTTGGACTTTATTGTCCTCGATCATCTGTTGCCGTACTTCCGAGACCGCATCTTCATGGATACATGAAATGCCACATCGATCAAAATCTAATGCCATTTTAAACCTCCTCTCTATATTGAATGCACGACTGAGCAATTGTTAACATGTAGTTATTTTAACTAGGCCCATAGAAATAGTCAAGTATAGTTGTCAAATTTAGAGTAGTATTTTAGGAAGATAGAACGAGGTTTGCCAATACAAATAATTTTCCGCGGAAAATACATTTTCTATGTCTTCTATTAAAACGAGCAGTACAATGGCTAAAAAATTAAGATAACACTATACATAAATCAATAAAAATTTACCGTGAATGTCTATTATAACCATAGAGATAATAAGAATGAACGGAGGGGTTGATTTGAAATTTGAGGCACTGAAAAATGTGCTCAGATCAATGGAGAATGTGGCAATTGCATTTTCCGGAGGTGTAGACAGTACTTTCTTGGTCAAAGTGGCACATGATATTTTGGGGAACAGGGCAGTAGCGATAACGGTATGTTCTGCAACATATCCGGAAAGGGAACTCCAGGCGGCCGTTCATTTCCTGGAAGCCAATGGAATAGAGAACCGGCTGGTTGTGGTGGATGAGATGGATATAGCAGGGTTTATGGATAATCCCCCGAACCGGTGTTACCTGTGCAAACGAGCGGTTTTTGGCAAAATTATGGCTGTAGCAGCTGAAACTGGAATTTCGGATGTTATGGACGGAACCAACGCCGATGACAGAAATGATTATCGACCAGGGGTCCAAGCGTTGGCTGAACTGGGAGTCAGGAGTCCATTATGCGAGGTGGGGATGACCAAAGCGGAAATCCGTGAATTGTCCAGAATGATGGGGTTGGTTACCTGGAATAAACCGTCGATGGCGTGCTTGGCTTCCCGATTTCCATATGGGCAGAAGATAAGTTCTGAAAAACTGGTCAGGGTGGATAAAGCAGAACAATTTATGTTGGCTAAAGGCTTTACACAAATAAGGGTCCGACACCACAATGACTTGGCCAGGATCGAAGTTCCGATCCTAGAACGCCACCGTTTTGGGGATGAAAGATTAATGGATGAAGTCCATAAAGAGTTTAAAAGATTGGGTTTTACCTATATCACTCTCGACCTCGAAGGATATCGAACAGGAAGTATGAACGAGCAGTTGCTAAAGGAAGATGGTGTAGTTAAATATACCTTATAAGGGGTGATTATAATGACAACCGCACTTGCTATGATTTCCGGTGGTTTGGACAGTTCTCTGGCAGCAAAACTTATTAAGGACCAGGGAATAAAGGTCATAGGAATCTGCTTCAAATCTTATTTTTTTGGACCTCGGCATGCCCTAATGATGGCCAAACAGATAGATATTCCATTGGTTGTGGTTGATTTTTCCAAGGAACATTTAGAAATGGTGAAAAAACCCAAGCATGGATACGGGAAAAACATGAACCCTTGCATAGATTGTCATGCCATGATGATGAATTATTCGGGAAAACTTTTGCAGGAGTATGACGCAGACTTTATTATTACAGGAGAAGTATTGAACCAGAGGCCTATGTCTCAGAATAAATCCTCGCTGGATGTTGTAATAAGGGAGTCAGGGTATTCTGATAAAATATTAAGACCACTTTGCGCCCTGAACCTAAGGGCGACAAAAATGGAACTAGAGGGACTTGTGGACAGGAGCAAACTAATGGGGATATCTGGTAGGAGTAGAAGAATTCAAATGGAACTTGCAGAAAAATGGGGAATAGCGGACTATCCTTCACCGGCTGGAGGTTGCAAGTTGACCGATCCTAATTTTTCGAAACGACTGTGCGATCTTTTCAAGCATGAAGAGATACTTTCGGAAGAAAGAATTAACCTGTTAAGCTTTGGTCGGCACATTAGGGTTTCAACGAATGCAAAAATCATATCAACCAGAACGGCCGAAGAGATGAATGAGATTAAGAATTACGTCTCAGAATCTGATTTGGTTTTTTTGGCAAAAGATTATAAAGGATCAATGATCATAATAACAGGCAATCCTGGTCCAGAGGAAATAAAATTCGCAGCCAGACTAGCCGGGAGATACTCAAAAGGTAAGGACCAGGAAGAAGTCAGCGTCATTTATGGGTATTATGGACATCCACTAAATATGATCATATCTGTAGTTCCAGTAAAGGACGACGAGATTAAACTTCATTTAATATAGAACGTTTTCCAGTCTTACGTAATTTTCGACTTAATCGGCAAAACCTTTATAATGACAGGACACTTTGAATATTTATGATAGAGAGAAGGACGTAGATTAAAAAAACCAGCATCGACAGGAATATTGTATTTTTGCCATGTGTTTCTTGGTGGAAAATCTGCACAAATGCATGCAAATACGTACCCAATCTGAACCCCCAAAGGTTCGGATGGTACGTTTTATCTTTGTTTTATGCGGGTTTTTATGCAGTTGAAATATATGGTTTATGTCAAAAAATACAGATCATATCCTGAAAAGTAGGAAGTATTGCCACGAACTAAATAGAGCATAATTTTACAGCGGATAAAAACCGTACATTAACATTGACATTCATCAATATGATGATATGATAATATATAGATAAACATCAATGATATTGATAAACACTGATTTGGTTGGAGGAGTGTTATTTGGAAAGTCAATATACGGCGTATCTCCCGGCGCTAAAAGCCATTTCAGATGAAACGCGGTTGAAGATAATAGATATGATTTCGTGTGGAGAGATTTGTGCTTGTGATATTTTGGACAGTCTGGACATTAAGCAAGCTACTCTCAGTTATCATATGAAAATATTATCAGAGTGCGGGCTTGTTAACGCGCGGCGCGATGGAGCATGGATGCGATATACACTTAATAAAGAGAAAACAGACAATGTCATTAATTTTATTAGCCACATAACC
>JAQUUV010000113.1 GCA_028693695.1 Syntrophomonas sp. | reverse complement strand
AGGCTCCTTTCCAACAATGGGAGGCTAATCCGTTTTCAGATTAACCCAATGGCTTTCTATCATGGCATAAGCTGTAGATAGAAAGCTCGGAGCTATTAAATTGTTCATAGATGCTTAATAATTAAAGAAGATTCCTCATGCTTGGCATATTAGGCTAAGGCATGGGAGAAGGGAAGCAAGAGAAAAGTCCCTGTGCTTCCCGTGCTTCTCATACTAGTTCCTACTCGGCTTTAGCTTTATCACCATAAGTCTCAGCGTACCAGGTAGCATGATGGTGTTTCGCCCAATCTGCTCTAACGGTACCTTTCCACATGCCCCAGAAGGATTCACCCGAACCAGGATGGAAAGAACCCAGATAACCATGCATACATACCATGACCGTAGAAAATATCATGGCTAAATCGTGAGTAGGATAGGCAAATCGTACCAATCCCGCCGGGAATATGGACGGGAACCACATGATATATCCACTCAAAACCAGCAGTATAACCATGGTTGGTGTTACCATGGAGTTGCCTTTTTCACCGCCATTGAATCTGGTCTGAGGAGGTATTTTTACCTTAAAACCTAAGAATTCAAGGGGGAATAAGCAAACAAATATAATGTCATTTACACCAAAGCGGAGTAAATCCTTTATCCAAGCTATTAGCCCTTTGAAGCCAAAAACTGTACCAAAAATTAACATGATGGTCATACCAACAGCTGCAATCCGGTGAACCAGACCTGCGCCACGATATCCTCCGAAGATGGTAGCCAGCCAATCAACTCCGCCCAAGAACAGTATTAGGCCAGTAAAGAGGCAGAGCAGAAAGGTCACGGTATGCCCCCAGTGGGTAATCCGAGCTACGGCATTAAATCTTTCTACGCGTTCAACGTCGTCACGATATTCAGGAATCCATTGCATTACTCATGACCTCCTTTCGAATGATCATCATTTTTATCTGCTAACAGACGGGTAGTTACAAAGCTGACTGCTGAACCTGCCAGGGCCAGGGGAATAAGCCACCCAGCATAAGGTCTGACCCAATCCTGCCATACCCAGGTATTAGCCGATACTTTAGGATCAACTGGCAAATTAAATTTATCAGGTGTGTCCGTTAAGACATAAATCTTATTAGTTCCACCTAGTTCCACCTTGCCGTAAATGGTAGCACGGGGGAATCCATTGGCTCTGAGGAATTTTACTCTTGCCTCAGCTTGTTGCAATAATTCATCCCGGTAGCCAAAGGTCAGAGCGCCACTAGGACAGGTTCTGGCACAGGCTGGTTTTAAACCTTCTTCAACCCGCTCCACACAGAGAGTACATTTGGTGACCGTATCGGTATGCTTCCGATACTTGGGTATCTCGAAGGGACATGCATAGCTGCAATACTGGCAGCCAATACACTTAGCTTCATCGTGTAAAGTAGCACCCCATTCGGTTTTGGTATAAGCATTTTTGGGGCATACCTTCATACACTCGGGATCCAGACAATGCATGCACTGCCATTTTAAGAAATTCCAACGCACCCCATCCACAGGATCCTCGTGCTCAATAAAGCGCATTATGGTATAGGTGTTGCCATTGGTATCTTCATGAGTGGAATAATTACCTTTAAAAGGCTCCATTACTGCCGGCAGTTGATTGGAGTCTTTACAGGCTATCAAGCAACCGCGGCAGGCAGTGCATTTACTAACATCATATAAATTAGTTTTTAATCTTGCCATACTTAAGCCCTCCTTATATCGCAAAGCCAGGCTTTGTATTCGGGAATCATGGTATTTGCATCACCGACAATGGGGGTCAGGCGATTAGCCGGGTCGCCGGTGGCATAGCCCTTAAATCCAAACTGCCAGGGCATACCTATTTGATGCACGGTTCTGCCATCCAGGATAAAGGGCTTCCAACGCTTGGTTACACAGGCAATAGCTTCGATATCGCCTCTGGGTGTGGAAATAATCGTATTCTGCCCGTTCTCAATACCCTTTTCTCGGGCCAGTTCTTCGCTGAGTTCTACAAACATGTTGGGCATAAGTTCTGCCAACCATGGCAAATTGCGGGTTAGAGCGCCGGTTTGCCAATGTTCTACCAACCTGAAGGTTGTAGCAATAATGGGATATTTATCACTTTTGCCGTGTTTATCAGGCTGAATTACTTTGGTAGCCGGATTCATACTTTGTTTATTAATAATGGGTTCCAGGGGACTTTCCCAGGGTTCATAGTGTTCCGGGAAGGGACCCTCTTTCATAGCGCCCTTGGATGAGGCAAAAAGGACACCTTTGCCTTCCGGCAGCATGATAAACGGATCCTTAAATGCCGGACTGGCAGGTCCGTTGCCCTTAATAAAATCAGGCACATCAACTCCGGCCCAGGTTCCCAGGACATCAGGCTTGGTCGCATCAGCCGGTTTAGTAGGATCCCACCATACCAGGCGGCGTTTCTCATCACCCGGCCAGGGAGTAACACCATCGGGCTGTACTGAGCAACGGTTGTATACTATACGACGGTTCATCGGCCAGGCCCAGGACCAGTTGGGGTATAGTCCCAATCCACTGGGATCTTCCTTTTGCCGCAACTGGGTTTTATATAAAAATTTACCATCCTTCCAGGTAGTAGCTCCGCAATATACCCAGCAACCGCAGGCAGTGCTGCCGTCATCGGCCAGCTTGGCGAAACCTTCAACAGGTTTACCATCGGCCACATTGAAACCGCACAGTTCGTTGGCCACCTTAAGAACATCAGGTTCTTCAGCGCCGGGATGTTCATCATAGTTCCAGGTTAGCTTGGTTATAGGTTCATCCTCAACCCGCGTGCTGGTGGCATAGAGTTTCTTAATTCTTTTCTCCAGTTCATTGTAGATCCAAAGGTCAGCCTTGGATTCACCCACCGGGTCAGCACCCTTCCAGCGGAATTGTACCCAACGTCCGGTGGAGGCGGCGGTACCTTCCTTTTCATAAACGGCAGCAGCCGGCAGGAAGAATACTTCAGTATTAATATCCTTAGGGCTAAGAGTTTTAACGTTATCGTTTTTAGTCGGCCTTTCCCAGGCCTGATAGGTCCAGAAATCCGCCGTTTCATGTAACCACAGGTCAATAACGACCGCCCATTTGAGTTTGGTTAGCGCTTCCTGTTCCTTATTGGCATCGGGACCACCAACGACCGGATTGGTACCGTTAACAAACAAGCCGTCAATTTCTCCCTTGTACATAGCTTCAAACATAGGCATATGAGAGTAGTCTTTGGTAGCAGTCCGCTTGGGCAGGTAATCATAAGCAAAGCCGTTATCCTTATGGGCGGCATCCCCATACCAGGCTTTAAGCAGGCTTACTACCCATTTGGAAGTATTCACTTTCCAGCCTGAATAGGGGATACCCGCTTTAACAGCATTGCGGAATTCATCCATGGTGGTGGCAGGCAGTTTGGCGGCTCCAGGGGTTACTGCTTTTACAAAGGATAGTAAATCTTTGTTGGCAGCACTGCTGGTAGGTGAACTGATATAGCCCGGTATATAATGGTACAGTAGTGCCATGTCAGTAGCACCTTGAACATTGTTCTCGCCGCGCAGGGCGTTGATGCCGCCCCCAGCTCTGCCTATATTGCCCAGCAATAACTGCACAACTGCGAAAGCCCGTATATTCTGGCTGCCTACAGTGTGCTGGGTAATTCCCATAGCATAGCAAATAGTACCAGTCTTATTGGCAGCACCGGTAGCGCAGAAGGTTTTTAAAACCTCCAAATACTTGTTTTTAGGAGTACCGGTTATCCTGCATACAGTGTCTATATCATAGCGGGAGTAATGTTTTTTCATTAACTGGAATACGCAGTGTGGATCTTGCAGGGTTTCATCTTTCGCAATTGTGCCGCTGGCATCATATTTATAGTCCCAGTTGGTCGTATCATAGCTTCTTTTTTCCGAATTGTAGCCGACAAAGAGTCCATCCTTAAAATCATATTCGTCTTTTATCAGCATGGCTGCATTGGTATAGTTGACCACATAATCCTTAAGATAAAGCCCGTTGTCGATAATATATTTGACCATTCCACCTAGGAAAGCAATATCGGTGCCTGAGCGCATAGGTGCATAAAGATCAGCCACAGCAGCGGTTCTGGTATAGCGCGGATCAACGGCGATGATTTTAGCGCCCCGGTTTTCACGGGCATGCAATAACCACTTCATGCCCATAGGGTGATTCTCAGCAATATTGCTGCCCATAACCAACGCGCAATCAGTGTTTCTCATATCTATCATATGGTTGGTCATGACCCCACGCCCAAAGGAAGGGGCCAGTCCTCCCACTGACGGAGAATGGCAGAGGCGCGCCTGGGTTTCCAGGTAAACGACCCCCAGAGAGCGCATCATTTTAGTTAATACATAGCATTCTTCATTATCCAGAGGAGAACCACCAATAGAGGCGATTTTCTCGGTGCGATTAACGATAATCTCACTACCATCGGCTATTTTTTCTTTGTGAATAAAACTACTGTCTCTGGTGTCTTTCACCTTTTCGGCAATTTTATCTAACATCCAATCCCATTCTTTTTCTTCCCATTTCTCACTTCCCGGTGCGCGGTACATAGGTTTTTGTACCCGCTTGGGGTTGATCATTTGTTTGCCGGTTTCCGGATCATAAATTTCCCGCAGATTAAACATGGAAGAACCTTTAGCACATGCTTTGCCCTGGTTAATGGGATTATCCGGGTCGCCCTCAACGCTTAACAATTTGATAAATTTACCCGACGCGTCTCGTTCCGAGTAGACCAACAGACCGCAGCCTGAACCACAATAAGGACACACCGTTGGTATCCCCTTTACGTTCTTAATACGCAACTCTTTGACTGCTGAAGCGGTTGCCTGAAGATCGAAACCTAGCCCTGCCGCCATACTTAAAGATGCAACCGCAACCCCGCCTCCTTTAAACAATTGGCGACGGGTGATCTTGCAATTCATTATTCATCCCCCGTTTCTATAATTAGCAATTCATAGATACAACCAGAGCACAACGCTATTATGCAATACAAGTCATAAAGGCTAAGCGAATATCTCGTTTGCAATGGCATAAAGAGGGGATATATCTAAAGGGAGGCTTTACTAGAAGAGGATTTTAACAACCTATACTAAGGATTGAAAGTTAGCATAAGTAGCTGGAATCGGTGAAAAAAGGCCTCATAGTGTCTTAAGCCTCGATTATGCCATTGTGTTATGGGAACGCAGCGAACTACTGGTTCATTTGCACTTTCTCAGACCAATAAGCTTGCATTTCGCCTAAACTTTAAACTTGATAGCACTTTTCTCACCCCCCACTCACATTTATATTAACTATAACCATTTAAGCATACACGACATTAGTCTGCTTAATTGTTATTGGCAAAAATGGTCTGAGTTAATAATTATTAAATTATTCGACATCAAATAAAATATACCTTTATTTAATTTTAAATATAACTAACAGGAATAGATAATGCAATGTGGAGATTTTGGGAGAATTATTTTATTAGGTCGAAAAATCAGAGCGGTATCAGAATCGAAGAAATGTGTAATTGGTCAATGCTGATCAGAACTGTATCGAAAGTGTCACCCTTCTCACAGTATCTTGCAAGAGCGTGACAACATTGATACAAAAAAATTAATGTTGTCAAATGATATATTTGAATAAAAAGTTTGATAACGTTTGGGATAGGGGCGTTTTAATTGGTTTAAAAAATAAATACCATTGAAAATTAATGGTTGGCATGTAAATTGCGTTATATGTAGTTACAACATCAAGAATCGTCAGCAAAAAGTATCGAGATAAGGAAGGAGGTAATCGCGATTAAATCTTGTGTGAATATAAAGACAATGATAATAGCTGCAACAAAAAATGAAAGGAAGATGATAGATATGAACGAGGCTACAGAACTGCAAGTAGTGGAGCAACCCTATAGAAGTCACAATAAGAAAAGAAAATCAAGTAAAGTTGAGCTGAAAAATCTTCGAGCACAAAACTACCGTAGCAAAACTTCTGATGAATTAGTAAATCTAGAACTTTGTCCACGCAGTGTTGATGATGTATATTCTCTAGGTGTTAGACTACAGTATTATATCGGTGCTATATATCTTGAATTAGATGCTATGAATCAGGGGTCTAAGCAAATCCCGTATACAAGTTTAGCCTTAAGACAGTTAGAAGGTAAAGAAGAAATAGAAAAGCTTGTTAATGATAATTTAAACCGGTTGTTATGGTATTTTTATAATAACGGAGGCCCAATTATTGAGGCTCCTGTGTCTGAGCAAGTGGCCAAGGAACTGCAACCCTTTTTCAACAGGATTATGGCTAACTTTTTAAATCAGTTGGATGTTATGGTGAATATGACTTTTAATGGTGATATAAGTGCGATTGATTTAGATGATTCAATTAATAACAATATTATTGCTATGTATACTGTTATAGCTAAGTTATTTAAGCTTGATGAAATAAAGAATGCTTTTAACGATTTGATCAGTATTAGAAAGGCCTTAGGGAATAATTAAAAAGTGAAATAATAAAAAAACCAGGCGACACTCATATTAAATGTAATTAAAAAACTATAAAAGAAAGAGAGTGATACTATGCTTAGTAGAAATGGAGTAATTATCCGTTATGTTATTTGCTTTACTTGTTTTTTCCTTTCAGGAAGTGAATTAATTACTGGCTGGCTGGGTGCGATTAGTGGAGTTCTGGGGACTATTGAATTAGCTACTGCCCTGCTTCGG
>JAQUUV010000006.1:18935-33645 GCA_028693695.1 Syntrophomonas sp. | reverse complement strand
GCGCCTCCCGGCGCAGGCTATTAGAAAGGAGGGCGCAGTGTGGATGATATTTTAAACCTTATTGCAAATGTTGGCTTCCCCATTGCGGTAGCCGTTTTTTTACTGGTTAGAGTAGAGAGCAAAGTAACCTGTCTGACCCAGGCGATCACCGAGCTGCGCGAAGCTATATTGATAATGCCGCGCGAGCAGCTCTCGACCGGTTACACGCCTGCCCGAGCAACTGTGAGGGAGGGCTTATGATCGCGGTCATACCTACCGGCCTTATTTTTGGATCTCTTAGTCCGCGCCGGTTTACCCGGCGCATTATAATTCACCACTCAGCCAGCCCGGATGTATCAGCTGCTACCATCCACGGCTGGCATTTACAACGGGGGTGGAGTGGGATTGGGTATCACTTTGTAATTCGGCAGGATGGCAGTATCGAAGCCGGCCGCCCGGTGGATATGATAGGGGCCCATGCCGGTCCTAAGGTTAATGGCGATAGTATAGGAATATGCCTAGCCGGAAACTTCATGGAATACGGCCCGACCTCCCAGCAGATCAAATCGCTGATTGAACTGGTAAGCTACCTGCAGGAGCTCTACCAGACTAAGCTAGAGGTCTGGCAGCACAAGGATGTGGCTGCTACCGAGTGTCCGGGCGATTTGTTCCCCTGGTCGGAAATTAACCAGGCTCTATATGGCCCGTCAGGTCACGATAATATGGGAGGTAATGTTATGGAACCTTGGAAAGATGAGCTTGTCACCCTGGCTTTGGATAAAAAACTGATCAGCCAGCCCCATGACCCGGATGAACCGGCTCCCAAGTGGTTTGTTCTGGCAGTTGGTCTAAAAATATTGCAGGAGGTCGAAAAGCGTGGCGAAAAAAGTTAAGATGAATGCTAAACAGTTCGGATTATGGATAGAGGAACAGGCTGGAGCCAAGTCCCGGCTGGGACCAGGCCGGACAGACTGCGTGGTTAATATTGATCACATCGAGCTCGGCAAGTTTGCTGCCTTATATGCGGTCGATTCAGCCACTGGCTTAGTGGTAGTGGAGCTGGTGAGCAGCTTTGCAAGCGAAGATCAGGCCTGGCAGGCCCTCCAGGATGAGAGTAGACCAGCTCATCCGCCGAGGTTTTATGCGGAATGGGTGGGTGAGCAGTATTTGACTGACAAAACCGCTCAGGTGGAACAATTGCTAATCTAATTAATTGAAAACCCGAATTTATGAATTTACTATAAGACATAATCAATAGAGAAGGCGCCGGTTAATATAGCAAATAAAAGTCTATTAATATAGAAGTATAATGTGTACTTCTATTTTTTTTCGGTGTTATTTAATGGTAGAATAATAACGTTCGTGTAATAGCAGGCTTATAATATATTTGTTACGGAGTTGATTTTTATATATTCTCTCAAAGGCCCTCTGATCGGACTATTTACTAAGAAAGTAACCCCTCTTAATAAGTTTGCTAACTATTTAATTGCAGGAATGCTTCTAGGTATAAGCTTTTTCTTGTCTTTTCTGGATCTGGCCGAAGACATGCTCAACAGTGAGTCGGGATTATTTGATCAAGCCATTATTAGTGGATTTACATCTATCAGGAACCCATTAATAACTGAAATAATGAAGCTCATTACTGCTATGGGCTCACCTATTATAATGATTATCATTGCTTTAATCTCAGTTTATTTTTTATTTATCGTCAAGAAGCATTCTTGGGATGCAGGTATGCTTATAATTGCCTTAACCGGAGCTACTATAATGGATTGGATTCTGAAATTGGCTTTTCATCGCCATCGGCCTCTACCTCCGGGCTTGGTACCAGCTTCTGGATATAGTTTTCCGAGTGGGCATGCTATGGTTTCCTTTGTTTTTTACGGAATGCTAATCTATCTTCTATTAATCAACTTTAATCGAAGTAAGTGCACTTATTTGTCGACCTTTTTCCTTGCTTTGCTGGTTTTGGCTATCGGAATTAGCAGGATTTATTTAGGAGTACATTACCCCAGCGATGTTATAGCAGGTTATGCTGCGGGAGGATTCTGGTTAACCGGATGTATTATGGGATTGCATACCGTCAGACACCTTAATAGCAGGGAGAAAGCAAAAATCAATGAATGATTCAATGGATATTTGCCATTGTTTATTAATTATTTAAGGAAGAGTTAAAGTTCTTTACTAATAATGCAACCTATTCTGCTTTTGCAACCCGTCAATGGGAAGCCACCTTTCTAACAGTTGCTGCCTGCTGATCCATACTAGTTTAGGATGGGTACCTTTATATTTGTTGTTACTGATCTTTCTTGATGATGGGTAAATCAACATGATTAGTTTTTGTAACCATCCTATCCAACGAATAAAAATGGTATCTGGTATTTCTTGAACTTCAAATCCTAATTTCTGTACCCCATGATTAATTAATGTTAATCCTGTGAATACCTGGATTCCTTTGTATTCGGGATTTTCATCCACATAGCATGCGAGGCCGGGTAAAGATTTTCTTATCAGGCGTAAAAGATAAATCCCTCTCTTATTAATATCTATTTCCTTCCCCTGTAAGCGGTTACTATCAAGGTGTATCTCTCCTACCATGTCACCGTCTGCGGCCAGCAGCTGTCCAGCCTGCGAATAGAGATCAGGACCGTGATAGCAGTTTTTAGATAATCGGAATATATTGGTTGAATTAATTCTTTCCACTTTGTATAAGCGGGCAAAGATATTTTCCCATTTTCCCCAGATGCCAAGTACTAACTTACGGCCCCCTGACCACTCGGGTAAATCCAACTCTGACAAAGGTAGCTTTTTATCCTTAACAATCATACGGCAGAGGTCATCAAGAGCTTGAAGGGTGTTTTGCGGCGCACCATCCTCGCCCCCTCCATCATGTAACAGAACTATTGAACCTTCCTTTACCTGATGAATAATACGTGAATTTATCTTGGGAGGGTTATTTCGGACCAGCCAGTCATGACCCTCCACATCCCAGAGAACAGCTTGCTTGTGGCGAATTTTCAACCACAACCAGGTGCAAAGATTAAAAGTTCCCCAGGGTGGCCGAACCCATACTACCTTCTTTCCAGTCAATTGCTCCAGAGCAGCGATACATTCTTCCCAATTCCGCCAGGTCTCCCATGGTGACATAAACCAGGCAAAGCGGTGTTGTTGGGAATGGGCACCTATGTGATGACCACGAGCTTGAATTAGTTTGATTAACTCTGGATAACGAAGAGCTTTTTCTCCAATAACGAAAAAGGTAGCTATTACCTGATGTCGATCTAGAACGTCGAGTATTATGGGGGTTATTTCTGGAGTTGGACCATCATCAAACGTAAGTGTTACCCCAGGAGTATACTGCCTCTTCCAAGTTCCCACACCTAAATGATGTAATAAAAAATCAGGAATAACCGTGTAAAGCGCGGCAGCCAATAAAAGAATCCAAAACGCCGAATATCCCCAGCTAATTTCCATCTTTCCTCCTATAGCTAGCGCTACGTTTTCTGAACAATATTATCTATTTCCAGCAGCAGATAGGATAACTTCATTATCTGTCTCTCTTAGCATTTGCATCATATGTTGAACCGCCTGATCAGCTGCATGTCCAGGCAAGGCTTTAGCTGCTGCTTGCCTCATGTTTTCAATATCTTTAGGGTGATCTAAGAGAAAGAGTAATATTTTTTCTAATTCTTTGAGAGAGTGAGCAGTTATCCCAGCCCCGATTTTCTCCAAATATGAAGCATTTTCCTGCTCTTGACCTGGAATTGGCTTATAAATAATTATGGGCAGTCGTTTGGTCAAAGCTTCTGAAACCGTTAAGCCTCCAGCTTTGGTAATTACTATATCAGCTGCACTCATCAATTCTTCAACATTTCTCACAAAGCCAAAGCGTACTATGGGATTCCTAGCATTCTCAATTACTTCATCAAGAGAATTGTATAAATTATTATCTTTACCACAAACCACTATTGTTTGCGACGGTACTAATGTATCCGCAAGAGTTCTGCAAAGTTGTTTCAATTCACTCAATACTCCGTAGGCCCCGCCCATAATCAAACAAGTGGGGCGGTTCGGGATTAATCCTAATCCGACCATAATCTCCGTTCGATTTAAATCACATTCAAACTTAGGACTTACCGGAATACCCGTTACTTTAATAGTATCTGGGTCTATACCCCTGGCGACAAAACTATTATAAATATCATTACAACCTACAATATACAAGTCTACACCTGTATGAATCCACTGGTTGTGAATGGCATAATCTGTTATTACTACCACCAGGGGAATATTCAGTAGTTTTTTTGATCTTAATTGGGCTAGGACTCCTGCCACTGTGGGATAAGTACATATAATGAAATCTGGTTGAAATGAATCGATGTATTTTAAATATTTTCTTTGGCCGGTATTATTCAAAAAGCGCTGAACTATTGAATCTGGTGAAATTTCAGAGGTACCATAGTACAATTTTCCCCAGAGCTTTGGAGTTCTTTTTATCATCTCTATATAAAAGTCTGTTAATACAGTGTTAAACTTTTTGCTTAATATTGCCCAACAATCCAAATGTTTGATTTCAGCATAAGGATTGATTTTGCGAATTGATTCGATAAGGGCTTCAGCCGCCCGAACATGCCCTGCACCGAAAGTGGCAGAGAAAACAAGTACCCGCAGGTTCTTCATAAACTAGCCTCCTTTATTTAATAATAATAATAGTAAGGTGTTGTTTCATATGTAATTATATCCAAATATTAGACTGAATAATTCGCTGTAATTACCTTCAGCCAATCCTATCAGACATTAAAGGTACCTATAATTAGGAGTTATCTTCTCGTTTACTCCAACTGCAGCTGATTCCCCAAAGGGCGAAAATAATAATTCCTCCGACCGCCAACCAAATCCAGGTTGATTGTGCTACCCCGATAAATACGAGTGCTGCACCAACATAATATGGGATGATCGATACAGCCGCAGTCCAAACATAAGGCCCGAGTTTAACCGAAGGTATGACTCCGGCAATATAGTTTACGGCAAAAGCAGGAACCGGGAGCAGACGAGCAATTAACAATCCTAGGGAGCCTTTGTTCCGGATCCAGTAATCAACCGTATCAAAACGATCAGGAGTAATTAACTGTTTAAATAATCCTTGCCCCAAAAAGCGTGCTAGATAGAAAATAGCCAAGGAGCTTAAGAGTGAACCTAGCCACGCCAAAATTGTGCCCTCATAGATTCCGAAGATTTTAAGTAAGAGAATCAGGAGCCCTTCCGAAGGAATTGGGGTCATACATAATGCAGCCATCAAAAGGATAGAGAGCAAAGCACCGGCCGCTCCCCATGTGCGGATTAAAGTAGAGAGTTGATTCTGGCGATCAAGATAAAAAAAGAGGACGATTAATCCTACTAACATTATAAGGAGTAAGGCTGTCCCTAGGTAATTCTTTTCCTTTATGTTTTGACTTTTCAAGTGTTCAACCTCATTATCAATCGAATATTCAAGGGTTGTTCACGTACTGGGTTATAATCCATCAAAAACCATGTATGCGGCTTTTGATGCTATCCCTCTAAATACAAACCCCATAAACAATAAATGCTATCAAGAATCCCATCAGGACATCACTAGGGTAATGCGCACCCAAATAAATGCGGGAAATACCTACCAATACCGCCAAAGTTATTAATAAATCATCAACACCGGGTATGATAGATCTTAGGGTAATTGCCACTGCGAAGGCCGCACAACTATGACCGGAAGGAAATGAGAATCCTGGAGCAGAAATCCGTCTATGGATTATATAATTCGTAGCTATAAATGGTCGCGGTCGACTAATCAGCCATTTTAATGAGTGTACAATAAGTTGGCTCAATATTAAGACTATGGCCAGATTTCGTCCTGTACTTATCACGGTTGGACTTGAGGATAAAAGAAATATTAATACTAAAGCAACAACGACCGACAAGGATCCAAATTGAGTAATTATGTACATCAGTATATCCAGAGTACGGCACTTCATACTCTGGTTAAACAGGAAAAGGACGCGAGAGTCTTGGTATTTAATAAAGTTAACAAATGTAATCATTCATAGTCTCTCTCCATCTGATATATCTAATGCTATTTAGTACCTTTGCGGATTACACCTACAGTAAATCACCGACTAAGGTCTATAAGATATAGACTATACTATTTATTCTGAGTACTAGGATACATTCAAATGTTAACAACTAATTATTAAATTTAGATTAAGACTTTATTAAAATTGAATAAAATTTAGTCGTATTGCCCTATAATTTTGCGTTTTCTAAGAGATTCCCCTTTTAATTTTTTAAAAGACGCCTAAAATATAAGTTGTGTCATATAGAATGATGTGCCGCTTACCGTATGCAACTATAGATATGATGAGGCATTCCCGCCATGCTCCAGCTGGAATAAGGATTATCTTTTCATAGAATCCATATTGTATTTCAAAAAGCTGGAAAAACTAGGATTTAGCATCGGTTTGGCTCCTTTAGCCCATGCGAGACAAGAACAATTATCTAATGTTGCTGATCGAACTATTCATGTCATTGCAGGTTATGCGGCGGGGGGATTCTGGTTAACCGGATGTATTATGGGATTGCATACCGTCAGACACCTTAATAGCAGGGAGAGTCCACAAGTAAACAAGCAATATAATACTTAATTGGAGGAATTGTCGTTGTTAAGTGCATTGATTGCAGCTATCACCATAAAAACTACTGCGTTTATTAGCTCCATGGGTTACTGGGGAATTGGAATCGGTATGGCTATCGAAAGCTGTAACATCCCTTTGCCAAGCGAGATTATATTGCCTTTTGGTGGATACCTCGTTTATAAAGGGACATTGAATTATTATGGGGTGGCTATGTCCGGAGCTATTGGCGGAACAATTGGATCGTTAGTTTCTTACTACATTGGACTTATTGGTGGAAGAGCATTTCTCGAACGATACGGAAGATATCTTGGTCTGCCACATCGCAGACTTATACAGGCAGAAAAGTGGTTTTCCCGCTACGGTAATTCCACGGTCTTTCTAACCAGATTAATGCCAGGGATTAGAACATTTATATCCTTGCCCGTCGGAGCGGCAAAAATGAATATAGGCTATTTTACACTCTATACTTTCGCGGGATCGCTTATCTGGAGTTTGTTCTTAACCTATGTTGGACTGATGCTGGGTGAAAACTGGGAGTTAATCAAGCCCTGGTTTCACATAATTGATCTTATTATAATAGCAGCCATAATATTTGCCGTATCTTATTACTTATTTAAGAAAAAGCTAAGGTGATTTACTTACCTTGTATCGGCTGGTTTAATAGCTATAATCTTAATAAAAAAATATTTATATATTGGAGGCTAATGGTTTGACAATTTTTCAAGCAATAGTATTTGGTATTGTTCAGGGAGTATGCGAGTTCCTTCCCATATCCAGCACCGCCCATATAATACTAATTCCATGGCTTTTTGGTTGGCAGGACCCGGGGAATGTATTCGACGTTGCTCTGCACCTTGGAACAGCAGCGGCAGTAATATTGTTTTTTATAAAGGACTGGCTAAGACTTATCCATGCAGGATTTACCCGTCCTAAAACAAATGATGGCAAATTATTTTGGATTCTCGTTGCTACTACAATACCGGGTGGCCTGGCAGGGCTTTTGTTGGATAAGCATATGGAGAGTTTAAGGAATCCTGCCCTTATAGGTATTATGTTAATAATCATGGGCGTTGTCTTATATGTAGCAGATGAAATGGGCAAAAGAGAAATCAGGGTTGAAAACATAGGGCTTAAGCGAGGTCTGATTGTAGGTATATCACAGGCTTTTGCAGTTATACCTGGTGTATCACGTTCGGGTATAACGATGTCAGTAGGACGTTTATTAGGAATGACTAGAGAAGGTATTGCCAGATTCACATTTTTGATGTCGGCACCAATAATACTTGCGGATGGATTGTACCATGCCAAAGACCTGGGGAGTGTTCCCATTGATAAGGCTCCATTTATCACTGCTGTGCTGACATCGGCTATTGTAGGAGCGTTAAGCATCAAGTTTCTGCTTAATTACCTTAGAACTAAGGGTTTCGGAATTTTTGCTGCGTATAGGTTCGTATTAGGGGCTATTGTAATTGGAATTTACTTTTTGAGATAACAAACATGTCTTAAGTTCATGTTCCGCTTTTTAAGAACCGAACGGTTTTGTTCATCATCATATTATGGGAACCCTTCACGAGGACAGTTGATCCTGGATTTATAGTCCTCTTCAATCGTTTGTGTAAGGTGTTCCTAGAAATTGAATGAATTACCCGTGCTGAGGGAAACCCATTAGAAATAGCTGCTTTACCGATGATTTTGGCCCCGGTACCATAGGTAAAAAGATAAGTTATATTCTTATCAGCCAAATACCTGCCCACTTCTTTGTGCCCTCTTCTAGAGTAACGCCCTAACTCGGACATGCTTCCCAATACGGCTATGTTGTTCTCTTTACTAATTGTGGTTAAAACATCGATTGCAGCCTTTACCGAATTAGGGTTGGCATTGAAAGTATCATCAATTAAACAAACGCTGTTTTCACGGTGGTAAACCCTTAACCTCCTACCAGGTCTTCTGTAATTTTCGAGACCTTCCTTAATCTGTTCAGGGCTAAAGCCCAGGCGATCAGCAACTGCCATCGCAAAAAGGGCGTTATAAACATTGTGTGTTCCCAAAATGGGTATAAAGAATTCATGATAAGTACCAAGCAGTTTAACTCCGAAATTCATGCCTTGCTGGGTGGAACGAACATCGAGGGCCTGATAATCTGCCTTATTATTTATACCTACCTTTACAATTATTCCTTGAAATGTTCTCGTATTCAATCTCTTGGAATTTTCATCATCCGCATTTAGAAACAGTGTGCCAGTTTGGTTCATGTTTAATATTAATTCGGATTTGGCCTGAATAAGACCTTCAACAGTCCCGCCAACATTGCCAATATGAGCAGTTCCTATCATTGTGATTACTGCCATATTAGGTTTAATTATTTTACAGCTCCGGCGCAGATGCCCCCGGGCAGACATTCCATATTCGAGGACAATCGCCTGGTGAGATGATCTAATCTTTTTAGCATGATGCCTTAGATGGGCCCGGTTATTTCTATTCTCTGCCGACTTATATACTTTCCAACGCCTCTGTAAAACAGAAGCAATCATTTCTTTAGTAGTAGTCTTTCCCGAGCTCCCGGTCACTGCTATTACGGGCTTTCTCAGCACAAGTGTCTTCAATAGTAGCCCTCCTAATCAAATTGCTTCAAGGTAACAGATAGATAAAACTTTATGAAATATTGTATGTTTAGTACACAAAATTGGTTATTCTCAAATGATGGATATTACCTTGAACGATATATTTGCCGGGTCCAGTTTTTCAATTTAATAAGCTGGGATTTCAAAAACACCATTTTTAACAAGCTCAGTTAATTCACAAGTACGGCAACGATGATGCTTTTTGTTATCGCAGCAGGGGGTAACAGCATTGTTAATTACTAATGGGAGTTGACACCTTTAACTTTTTCATTTTTATTCAAGAACTTTCCCATTATATTTGTGTAATTAGATGGCGGTTAAAACTGGTCTGTTTTGCACATTGTTGAATTGGTGGCAATTAGAGTTTGCTTTGCATAATCTATGATTATGGATAGGGGGTGAAAAATTGCCAAGCAAAATTAAACCAACGTTCCCTCGACGCCCGTATCTTTCATGGGTTGCAAACCCAGCTACTACGATAAGAATTAGATACAGCTCAACCGCTAAGAAAGCTGATGTTATCTTTTATGGGAATAAACTGAATTTAAACCAACGCCTGATTAGCAATTACGGAACCCAAAAAGAGGTGAATCTGAGCGGTCTCATACCAGGAACCTCTTATCGATACCGTATAGGCCAGAATGGCAAATTGTATTCTTTTCGGACCTCCCCCCGTAGAGTCGTTCCCTTTTCCTTCGTTATATATGGGGATTATAGTTCTGGAGGTAACCGGAGAATAAAGCTGCGGCTTTACCGACGGATCCCTAAAGAACATCCAGGATTTATTCTGTTCACTGGTGACCTGGTTCCGAATGGAAATAACCTGGGCATCTGGAAAAACCAGTTTTTTGCGCCAGTCGGAGGACTTTCTCCGTATTTTCCCCTGGTGCCAACTCATGGAAATCATGATGGCGCAGGCTCTCTGTTCAATTATTACTTCCGCTCCCCCGGACGTCGCCGCTGGGATAGCTTTGTCTATGCCAATGCTCATTTCATCTTACTTGACACCGAATCGAACTACTCCCCGGGGAGCCCTCAGTACCGATTTCTAGTTAGAACTTTGCAACGATCAAGAGCGGGCTGGAAGTTAGTTTGCCTTCATCAGCCACCCTATTCAACCAATAGAGGACATCACAGTAATCTTAAAGTTAGGGCGGTTTTGTGCCCAATATTTGAAAAATACGGGGTCAATATTGTTTTCTCGGGGCATAATCACTGCTATGAGCGCACTCAGCCGATATACCAGAACCGTGTAAATCTAAAAAGCGGAGTGACGTATATTGCAACGGGTGGGGGCGGAGCGGCTCTGCACCCACCCGTTGCAAGGAACAATCTTAGCGCTGCTGAGAAGAAATGGATTAGCGTTCGCTTGAAAATTCACCATTATCTTTCAGTAAGAATTACAGGCAAAAAATTAATTGTTACAGCAAAAAATTCCAATGGGAAAATTATTGATCGATTGGTGAAAACTCGACTTTAAGGAGTGCTGGCTATATCCAGCACCATATTTGTTTCACTAGCACTGATGTATTTATTATAAAGGGAGAGGATGTCTCAATGCCTAGCGTGGCTCTTTATCGGCGTAAATTGAAAATTCCGTTTGTTCAGGTGATAGGAAGTGCTGGCAAGACAACCACCAAGGAGATGATAGGATCTGTATTGCGCCAGAAATTAAATCCCATGGTAGGTTGGAAGAATGATAACCTCCCAGCTGGTGTGGCGCGCAATATCTTTCGCGTCAAGAAGAGCAACCGGGCGGCGGTTGTGGAAGCAGCTATGTTAAGACCTGGTCAAATAAGGACTTCAACTCGCATGATCAGGCCTGCCATTGGTGTGGTCACTAGTATTCAAAGAGTTCATTTGATGCGATTGGGATCAATGAAGAAAATTATCTCGGTTAAAGGTGAGATGCTGGAAGAGATGAGCCAGAACAGCACCTTGATAATGAACGGTGCGGACGCCAATTGCAAGAAATTGCCTCTGCACAAATTCAAAGGAAAAGTGCTTCGCTATGGTTTCTCTAAAAACCAGGATCTCTGGGCGTCAGGAATAAAACGGGCCGGTTTCAAAACTTCCTTTACCGCCATCGGCAAAGGATTCAGAATGAAATGCAGGATTAATACTTTCGGCAAGTACAATGTCGGGAATGCTTTAGCCGCAGTATTGGTGGGGAAGCAGCTGGGGCTGACCAGGAATCAGATTGCTCGCGGGCTGGTCAAATTTCAGCCGCCGGAACGCAGGCTAAAAATCCATAAGGGGAGAAACGGTACCATCATCATAAACGACAATTTTAATGCCAATCCCGATTCAACCAGACTTCTACTAGACGAACTGGCACCTATTGCCAGGAAGCGCCCGGTTGTTCTGGTGCTGGGAGACATCGAGAACCCTTCCAACAGAATCAGGAAATATGCCCGCAAGGTTCATTTTACCATCGGGCAGCAAATAGCAGGTATTCCCTTTAAACATGTTCTAGTAATTGGCAAATGGGCAAGGGAATATGTTAGAGGAGCTTGCTCTGCCGGGCTCCCTAAATCTAGAATAGAATATTTCCCTACTGTTGATGCTGCCAGGCCTAGTTTCCGCAAACTCCTTGTCCCTGGAACGGTAGTGGTATTAAAAGCATCCGTCTATACCCCGATAAGAAAGCTAATATAGGCCAGTTTTTATAGCAATGTTACGGACGGATAAGCCCCTCATGGGCCTCCTAAATAGCTGGTCGAAAGTGGCAGCAGGTATTGCAAACCACAGTGGAGGACCTGGCTTAATATACAAATCGGGTCGTGCAAAGCCGCTTAAAAGAACAGGGTATTATTTTTGATAATGCTGACGGCAGATTTGGTAATATGACGGAACTGGCTGTGAAGTATTATCAGATTTGGCATGGGTTAACTCCTACGGGTGAGGCTAATGAGGAGACTTATCGATCATTGGGTATGATTAAATAAAGGGTGGGAACGGATGAGAAAAGCATGTTCGAGGATCACAATTATTCTGTTATGCTTGGTTATAATGCTAAGCTCTACAGCCTGTAATAAAAGCCAAGCAAGAAAACCGGAGAATTAGGGCGGTGGTGGGAGTATCTCCAGGGACCTGCCCGATGTAAACTACCTGCAAGTACTGGGCAGGTGATATTCCGAACGGAGGGATAAAAGTAGCTTCCTTACGATTTAATGAGGTCCTGTGGTGCCTGTACTTTACGACTCAGAATAATCAGCAGGAAACAAGCCAGAAAGGCCATCAAGCTGCCAAATCCAAAGGTAGCCACCGGTCCCTTGATCTTCCACAGATACCCGGCCAGGATACTAGCCGGCAGTGCGGCCAGTCCGACCAGGGCATTAAAGGTGCCCATCCCCATACCCCGTTTGCCTGCGGGGATAAGATCAGCGATATAGGCACGCTGAATCCCATCAGTCGCTGCACTATAGATTCCATAAGCAATGAATAGAAGCCAAATATGCCAAGTCCTTGATGCAAAAGCAAAGCCCAGGTAGACCAGGCCGAAAATAAAAAAACCACCAATGAGCAGCGGTCTACGGCCTAATTTATCGGAAAGGGCACCCATTGGATAGGACAAAATACTAAAAGTAATATTAAAAGCAAAATAAGCCAGCGGCACCAGGGCTGTTGCAAGTCCGACATCCTTGGCCCGCAAGATAAGAAAAGCATCTGATGAATTCCCGATAGCAAAAATAGTAGCGATCATGGAGAAAAGTATAAATTCATGCCCCATCCCTTTGAAACCTAACTTTATCGTTTTAGACTCCTCCTTGTGTTTAGGAGCCTTATCACGAATCCCAACAATGATAAGCAGAATCGCTAGCGCACCAGGTATCGCAGTCCAGTAAAAAACCTGCCGGTAGTCCCCTGCAAAAAAGCTAAGAATCCAAAAAGCCAAAAGAGGACCTATCGCTGATCCCAGTTCATCAAATGTCCGGTGCAGGCCAAATGCTTTCCCCATGCCGCCTTCAGTAGCGGAATCAGCCAGCAGGGCATCCCTAGGAGCAGTACGCAGACCTTTCCCAACCTTGTCGGCAAACTTAATCGCCAGAACCTGTCCCCAGCCCGTGCTTAAACCAAAAAGCGGCCTGATTATATTGGAGAGGGAATAGCCAATCAACATAAGCGGCTTGCGTTTTCCCACTTTGTCAGAGAACCAACCGGAAAATATTTTTAACAGGCTGGCAGTGGTTTCGGCGATTCCCTCTATTAAGCCCACCAGCATGGTAGAAGCTCCCAGAGCACCTACCAGGAAAAGGGGCAAAACCGGTACAATCATATAACCAGCTATATCTGTGAAAAAGCTTACCAGACCGGACATAATGATATTGCGTCGACATTCTCGCTTAGCTGCATTTTCGTTTTCATGATCATTCATTTCAATACCCTCCCTAATTAGGGGACATTCCCCACATCAACTGAAGAACATCTACCCATAAAAAAAGCCCTCTAAAGAGGGTCCATCATCTGTTCCCTCTTATCTCCCAGGCCAATATCGGCCTGCAGGATTTGGCACCATACCACATGGGCGGTTGCCGGGTTTCATCGGGCCAGTCCCTCCACCACTCTGGATAAGAGTATAATATTTAATTTATGGCTATATATTAGAACTATTCTCCTATTTTGTCAACTGCTAGGCTTTAGCCAAAACTTGCGTTTATGCTATCTCACGAATGTTACCCATCATTTACCACCATCTATTTCCCTATAGCTGTAAACATAGGCTACGCCGCCCATTAACCCCTCTTGAAAACCAAAGATGATGCTAATGCCCATATTTACCAAAAGGTAGTATGCCATAAGAGTCGAATTATAGCCATAAGGAGGTGCGAATAGTATTTTATGGAGGTAAATATGAAAATTAGCATGAAAGCAAAAAATAGAATAATTGTAGTCTTCTTATTCCCGACTTTAGAAAGGAGGAACTTATGTTAACATTACGTTGCAAGCAATTGTTTTTTTTGGGTGTATTAGCCTTACTTATGGTCGTTATAATACCTTTATCGGCTCAGGCCAGTGATTATGGTACAAAAGATCTAACCTTGGGCAGCCAAGGTTCAGCCGTCAGTCAGCTGCAGAAAGATCTTTCCGGGTTAGGCTTTTATACAAATAGTATTGATGGATCGTTTGGTCCAAAAACTTATAATGCTGTTGTGAATTTTCAAAAATCCCAAGGATTAAAAACGGATGGCGTTGTTGGTCCGAAAACTAAGGCAGCTCTGAATGCTGTATTAACAGGGACTGTGTCGTCATCCCCGGTACCAACCATACCACCCCCGGTATCAGATATAACCACGGTACCCGTTGCAGACAGTATTAGTGATTATGGTACAAAAGATCTAACCTTGGGCAGCCAAGGTTCAGCCGTCAGTCAGCTGCAGAAAGATCTTTCCGGGTTAGGCTTTTATACAAATAGTATTGATGGATCGTTTGGTCCAAAAACTT